>JAEZLG010000065.1 GCA_023435855.1 Bacillota bacterium
CGAATGCCATTTTCTATATAAATAAAAAGTTCTCTTCCGTATGCATCCCTTTCAATCCAGCCCCCTTTTCTTGAATTGCCATACAACATAGGCGCATGTGTCTCGATAATACGTATTTGGTAATCACGCATAGTGGCAAACTTCGGCGGCGTGCATCCGGTCAAAACAGCTAATAGAATGATGACCGCTGCCGTAGCAAGGATCTTTTTCATAGTACGTCCCCCATTCATCTATGGAAAAATATCATCCTCTTCCGATTTGCTACTGTAATTTTATTCTACATATTTACATAGAGCATAGCAAAACAAAAGGCGTACCGCAACAGTTTTCTATTGCGGCACGCCTCTATATACTTACGTTTTACTCCGCTGCTGCGATACGACCTTGCCCGTACGGATCAGCATAATCCTGACCGATCACACCGCCAAGATGGTCGGTAATGTAGTTGATGAGCACCTGGTTATCTAGCATAACGGCATCCTGCAAGAGGACGTTATCTTGGAACATGGTATAGCCGTCGCCCGCGTTTTTAATAAGATAGTCGTGGCTTGCAAGCGTATAGGTCTTTGCGGGGTCAATAGGCTCGCCGTTCACAAGCACGTTGCTCACCCGACGCGTTTCGCCGACGGCTACAAACAGTCCGTTTTCATCGAGCGTCACGGAGGTGGGTACGCTTACATCAAGCGTGAATGTAATACCCGAGACCTGCAAAAATCCGCCGTTCTCCTCAGGTGTGTTTCGAACGCCCATTTCGAGTGCGTCCAAGATTTCCTGACCGGTTGCCTCAACGACACAGAGGTAGTTCCCGAAGGGGTGTACGGAGATGATCTGACCGAGGGTGATATCCCCTGCGGGAATGGAGGCGCGTACGCCGCCGCCGTTCACGATGGCGATATCCGCCCCGCCGATGGTGCGGTATGCATCGGCGCAAAGGTCGCCGAGGTTTGTTTCAGCGTTTCGTACAATGCGCGCATCCGTACCGGGCTCCAGGATGGTCAAATCTACATCGGTTTTGGCTACAACGGTATTGAGCATTTCCTCAAAATCCGCCTGCGCAGCCTTGATGAAGGTATCCGTGCTTTCATCCTTCTCGGTATAGTCCGATACTAAGCCGGTTGTTATGTTGCCGGACTTGGTGATAAGAAGCATGCCGACAGAAGAAAGCTTGGTGCCCGTGGAGGATAACAGCGTCCATTCTCCTGCCTTGTTCTTAACGCGCTCCGATTCGATCGCACTGTGCGAATGTCCGTCCAGCACTACGTCGATGCCCGAGGTGTTTTGTATAACTTCGCTCGATGTCCAGGGTATTGCATCCGCGGTGATGCCTAAATGCGCAAGACCGATTACGTAAGCTGCACCTTCGGCGCGGGCGGCGTCCACGGCGGATTGCACGGCGTTGTACACACCCGTACCTGTTTTATCCTGCAAAAATCCATAAATGAATTCGCCGTTTTCATCCTGAAAATACGCGGGTGTGGAGGATGTAACGGTCTTTGGCGTTGTGATGCCCACAAAGGCAATTTTCACGCCGTCGACTTCGAGTATCGTATAGGGCTCAAACACAGTTTTGCCCGTCTTAAGGTCGGTAAAGTTGGCGCTTACATAGGGGAATTTCGCCATTTGCGTCAGCTCAAAGAAGCGGGGCATACCGTAATCGAACTCATGGTTGCCAAACGTCGCTACATCGTAGCCGATTTCGTTCATGATATCGATGATGATAGAACCTTTGGAGACCGTACCGATAGGTGCACCCTGCACGGCATCTCCGATATCCGCAAGAAGCACATGACTGCCTTCCGTTTCAAGTTGCTTTTTATAAGCGGCAAGCCCGGCGTAGCCGATACCCTCATCCACTGCGCAGTGGACATCGTTGGTATAAAGAATAACGAGGTCTTTTGTAAGCTTTGGTTCCTCCTGCGGCGGTTCGGTCGCAATTACTCCTGTTACAGGCTCTTGCGTTTGCGGCGTAGGATTCGGTGTCGCCGTGGGAACACAAGCTGATGCGAAGAGCATGACAAGCGCTATGAGCGCAGCAAGCATTTTCCTCATAATTCGTTTCCTCCTTATGCGTGTTTTTTGGTAAGTTTTAGTATACCACAGCACAACGCACACGAATATATATAATACCCGAAACGAGGAAAAGCGCCTGAAAAGCACAAAATTGATATAGGGCAGGCGAATTATGCTGCACAATAAAGACTTTAGAAGAAAAGAGAAACAAATTATATAGTGTATGTAAATATTGTAATTATGTTTCTATATGCTGTATAATTCAATAAAGCTGATAACGAGGTATAGAAGAATGGTTTGTTTCATGACAGCAGTGATATTTATTATTTCGGGCTTTATTCTCAAGAAATTCCCACCAAAAAAAATTAATGGAATTATCGGCTACAGATCGGCTTTATCCATGAAGAATCAGGAGACTTGGGATGCAGCCCAGCAGTATGGCGGCTTCACCATGATACTATTTGGAATCATCCATGCGGTTTTTGGCGCGTGGTCATATCTTCAGCCCATAAATGTAAATAACGAAACCGCACAGCTGTTATTCTTAATACTAAGCACTGTACTTATGATAGTTATTGATGAAGTGCATTTAAGAAAATTATTTAACAAAGATGGCACCGGAAAATAGAGATTCTAAACGCGCATGTAATAAGGGGCTGTAAAACAGCCCCTTATTGTATTGTCAATTCCGTTACGAGCGATTATAACACCTTGCTTAAGAAATCCTGCGTGCGCTTTTCGCGGGGGTGATCGAATATCTCCTTAGGGCTCCCCTGCTCGAGAATGATTCCATCATCCATGAACATCACGCGGTCGCTAACCTCACGCGCGAAGCGCATCTCATGGGTGACAATCACGGTTGTCATGCCGACGCGCACGAGGGATTTAATCACATCGAGCACCTCGCCAACCATTTCAGGATCGAGTGCACTTGTCGGCTCGTCAAACAGCATCACATCGGGCTCCATGGCAAGCGCTCTTACGATGGCGAGTCTTTGCTTTTGTCCGCCGGAAAGCCGGTTCGGCCGCTCGTCAATTTTATCGAGTATGCCTACGCGCTCCAACAGTTCCGCCGCGAGCTGATCGGCCTCATCCTTGGTTTTCTTTTTTAACAGCACCGGCGCAAGCGTTATGTTTTGCCTAACGGACATGTTCGGGAACACATTGAATTGCTGAAATACCATCCCCATTTTCTGCCTGTGTAAGTTAATATCCGTGCGCTTGTCGGTTATATCGATGCCTTCAAAATAAATCTTGCCGCCGGTAGGCTCCTCAAGACGGTTAAGGCAGCGCAAAAATGTGCTTTTACCGCTTCCGGAAGGGCCGATTACCGATACGACCTCTCCGCGCATAATTTGCCCGTCGATACCTTTTAAAACTTCAAGCTTTCCGAAATGTTTCTTGAGCCCTACGGTTCGAATAATCGGCGTATTCCTCTCGGATTGCGCACCGGATTTAGTTAAAAACTCCATGACAAAAACGCCTCCTTATTCGTTGGTTTTAAGCTTACGTTCATATGCGCCGATGAGCTTAGATAAGCTAAACGTGAGCACGAAATAGATTACGCCCACGATGAGCAGGCTTTCAAACGAAAGATACGTCGCGCCTTTTACGGTGAGGTACGAGGTCATTAGATCGCCCACAAAGAACGTGGAAGCCAGCGAGGTCTCCTTGATGATCATGATGAACTCGTTGCCGAGAGCGGGCAAAATGTTTTTGACGGCCTGCGGCAATACGACGCGCACCATCGTGTGTGATCTGTGGAGACCTAAGCTTCGCGCGGCTTCGGTCTGCCCCTTGTCGACAGAGAGTATACCTGAACGGATGATTTCCGATACATAGGCGGCACTGTTGATGACAAGCGCTACGGCGATGCTCGTATAGTCGTTAAGCCCAAGTGCCGGGAACATCATAGGCAAAATGAAATAGCCGAAGTATAGCTGCATAAGTATAGGTGTGCCGCGGATAAACTCCACAAATGCACTCACAAAAAACCGCACCAGCTTCCATTTCGACATATGCGCAAACGCTAACAGCGACCCGATGATGGCGCCGAAAAACACGGTGATAGCTGAAAGCGACAGCGTAACGCTTACGCCCTTTATCAAAAACACGTCCCAGTATTGGGACATAATCTTAACGATATTTTGAAGGATCGTAGAGAGATCCATGATTTTGCCTCCTTATGGGGTATTCCGTGATTCAAAGTCGCGAAACACGGGATTTGCGGGGGTGTGCGGGCGGGAGGTAGCTGGGCGAGAGTACGCGGGCGGATGCTATCCGCCCCTACCGCCTCTACCGGCATCAAACATGTGTAGGGCGGGATGATTTCATCCCGCTCTGGTGCAATAAAGCTGCAGCTGTATCGGATAGGAAAACCACCTGGTTCTGAATGAGTGGAGCGAGTGAAGAATCCCATAAATGGAGCCTCTTCTATGCCCCCACCCTTCCCACTGTCATTTAAAACGGCCTTCGGGCGGGAGACGCCCTACACGTCCGGCGAAGCCGGAGCCCCCTGGGCCAAGGCTTACAGCCTTGCGTTGCCACTAGCCTGCGGGCGTCGCAGCGAAGCGGAGTGAGAAATCCCCTGCAGCTTAACCCGCGTATCGCGTTTTACCCCTGCGGCGCGTTGCCTTCGTCGTCGTAGGAAACATCTGCAGCGGTCTCTATACCCGCAAGCGTTTTGGCATCCTCGTACCATTGTCCGTAATAGCCCGCGTCATAAGCTTTCTTGAGAAGCTCGTTTACAGCAGCAGTCAGTGCAGCCGCGTTTTTGTTGAGCATTACAACGTTGTTGGTCGCAGCATCTTCTACAGCAAACTCAAAACCTGACATGCCGATATCGGGGTTGTTGGCAATGATGGCCTCGCCGTTTCCGTACGCCACGGCAACACCGTCTACCTTGCCGGTTTTAAGAGCAAGCACCGCATCATCAATAGCCTTATAAAGCTCGACTGTGGCATACTCCGCAATCTGCTCGTTGCATAGTAATTCCTGAAGCGATGCTGCCTGCGCGGCAATCTTCATTCCCGCAAAATCGGCGGGCGCTTTAAATGTGCCTGCTTTTTCCGATAAGGTGACTATGGTTTGCTGCGTTTCGTTATCGCCCGCGTAGTAATAGTCGGACAGGCTGAAGTTTTCCGCGCGGTCCTCCGTCCACGAGTAGCCTGAGATAGATATATCGACTGCGCCAAGCTGCACGGCGGTTTGGCAGGCATCAAACGACATGGGTTTTATGACAAGTTCAAGTCCCATCTCATCCGCAAGGAAGTTTGCGAGCGTAACATCAAAGCCTACATACTGCTCCTGGCCGGACTTCGAGGTGTCCACAAACTCCATCGGCGAAAAATCCGGACTTAAAGCGACGATAAGCTTCCCGTCCTCCACGAGCGAATAAGCGTTGTCACCTTTTGGGCTTTCTCCCGCAGCGGACGAACATGCGGTAAAAGCAAAAAGCATCAGTACGGACAGAGTAAGGGCCATAATTTTCTTCATTTTCATTTCCTCCGAATTTAAAAATCTTTATCTATGCGCGGTCACCCGCGTCTTGTTTTAACACAATATAGTGCATATATATGCATTTGTCAAGCGTTATTGTTTATATTTATTCCTTTTTATTTATTTTTGTGCTCAATTTTAGGAAAATATTGTATGCTATATGCAGCTTAAACAAACGCAGACAAGTATGCGTCTTTGACATTGGCTTTTCACTTTTCAAAAGAATGCCTTTGTGATATGCTGATTTTCGCGTCAAGAATACATATTTCTGCAATTCGGGAATGAAGTTCTCCCGGTTAAGCATACCGGCTGATGACTTCTATAATTTATGACATATTAAACGGCGATAAGATGTTTGGAGGCGCAGGCGCTAATGGCTGACTGTATTTTGGTAGGCATAGGTGGATTCGCAGGTACGGTTTTAAGGTATCTTATAGGTTTGCTGCCGGTCAAGGCTGCGAGCGGGTTCCCCGTCAAAACCCTTTTAATCAACGTGATCGGCTCCTTTGTAATCGGTGCGCTCGCTGTTTTGGCGGTAAAAAACAAATCGCTCGACCCGAGGCTTGTCCTCATAATCAAAGTCGGCGTTTGCGGCGGCTTTACCACCTTTTCTGCGTTTGCCTACGAGGCGGCGGATCTTATACAAAGCGGGAATATCGGCGTTTCGATTTGTTATATGGTCTTAAGTATTGTCTTAGGTATTGCCGCAATATTCGGGGCACAGCTTCTGCTTCGCTGATTGTTTTCTAATCCTCCCCCTCGTCCCTTTTATGAACGATGTCCCGCGAGATGGTATTGCCGTAGGATATAGCCTCGGAGCCGAATTTGGCGCGGATGGAATCCACCGCGCTGTCAAGCTTTCTGCTTTTTTGCCGCTTTTCGCCGCCCGCATCAAAAAAATCCATCTGCGAAGCACCGTCCGTATTAAGATTCATAGCGGTAACGGTAAGCATACGGATGGGGGCGGACATATTCCACGAACCATGAACGATGGAGATTGCCGCATCGAGTATCTCCTTTGTAGAGTCGGTACATGTATCGAGCCGCTTCTGGCGGGAAATGACGCGGAGTGCAGGGTCTTTGATTTGTACCTGTACGGTAGTGCAATATAGTCCATTTTGCCTTAAGCGCGCTCCCACAGTATCGCAAAGCATGGTTAGCCCTGCTCGAACATCGTCCTTACCTAAAAGATCTCGTGAGAAAGTGATGCCGCAGCCGATGCTTTTTGCAGCATCCTCTTCGCCGATATGCTTTACAGCTTCATTTTCCATACCACAGGCGTACTCCCATATGGTCTCACCCGAGCGCCCGAGCATGATTTGCAAACGCTCTTGCCCCGCACACGCGATATCACCTATGGTAAATACGCCATTTTTCGTCAAAGTCTCCTCGGCGGCCTTGCCGACGTAAAGCATACTCCTGGCCGGAAGCGGCCAAAGAATATCCTTGTAATTTTCCCGCGTGATGACGGTAGTGGCATCCGGCTTTTTATAATCGCTGCCGAGTTTAGAAAAGGTTTTGTTAAAGGATACGCCAACGGATATGGTAAGGCCTATCTCCTCGCGGATACGTTTACGGATAGTATCGGCAATAACTTTACCTGTGCCGAAAAGATGCAGGCTTCCTGTGACGTCAAGCCAGCTTTCGTCCACGGAAAACGCCTCCACCTGATCGGTATACTGTGCGTAAATGGCGTTTATTCTTTTGCTGAATTCTTGGTACTTATCGTGATGTGGTGCTACAAGCGCCAGCTTAGGACACTTTTTAAGCGCCTGCCATACGGTTTCCGCCGTGACGATGCCGTAGGCTTTTGCCAGCTCATTTTTCGCTAAGATGATACCATGACGGTTTTTCGGGTCGCCGCAGACGGCCATGGGCACGTTCCAAAGCTCCGGCCGAGAAATGCACTCGACCGAAGCAAAATAACCGTTGCAATCACAATGCAGTATGGTCCTGTCCACGGTGCGCCTCCGATAGGATCAGAGTTCAGTTATGATAGAGCGTTTCCCGCAGCAGCTTTGCGTTGCGTGGGATATCCACCTTTAACCCCCCGCCCGCTTCCCCAAGTGTTTCCCAACTGCCCTCGCAGGGAAGTATCAAACTATTGTATTCGATCTCCTCTGCCTTGAGGATCTCATACCCCAGGTCATGCAGCGTTGTAATATCCAAATTGGTACGTATGCTGCTGAAAACTAAACTCAGCAATGGAAGCATAGCTTCCTTTGTCGCGGTTTTGCGCATATTGAGGATTGCGGAATGAATAAGCGTCAGGCTGCGCGAAAGGTTAGGAAAAGGCGCGTCTCCGCTAATTTTATCCATGGCATGCACCATGCTTTGCAGGCCTGTAAGGGTCGTTTGCCCGCTTCCTACGCCCCCGCTGTTTTCCTTTAAAGCGTTGTTGATATAATCGGCCTCGTCCGGCGTCAAATCCGCTTTTATACCGCCGAGCAGGTCGATCATAGCTGCCATGGCGTTTGTATCCGTGCAGGCATAGCTTTGCAGGTCTAACTCGAAATTTTGGTTCATGGCGTTTACCAACAGGCCCGGCCCGCCCAAAGCATAGGTTTCGCCTAAGGTTTTTTGCCCATAACCCTCTACCTCCAACATGGTATCACGATCCAGAGCGACCACCGTAAGCCTTTGCTCAAAAGCATTAAAGGAGGCAATGAACACCATGTCAGCTTGTGCATCCTCTTGGCTCAGGGGTTGATTCTGCACCGTGATGAGCACGCTGGTGATAAACTTGTCGATCTGCTCCTTGGTGTAGATATTCGTCTGCCCCTGCCTGTTTAGAGCGGCTGATGCCTTGGCGATGTTGAAAAGCAACACCCCGCCAAGAACGATTCCAACAAGCGTGGTCGCCCCAAAGCACCAAATGGCCCTAATGAGCCAACGCCTTAGGGCGTTGGGTTTATGTTTAACCTCGTTTCTCTGCTTCAAATCGTATTAATCCTCCGGGGAGGGCGAGGGGGTTATAATCTGCCCCTGCTCCGCATATTCGCCGATTACTATCATATCCGGCAGCCTGCGAGCCTCTCCTTCTCCTGACGGCCGATTGATGATTGCGCCGCCAAACACCATGATGGCGCTTCCGCCGCCATCCAGATTATAGGCTTCCTGCAAGCCTAAATTACGGGCAAGCTTGATCATTTCTTTAAAATTCATGCCTATGGAGTAGCCCTTCTGCCTGCCGTCTATCATGATGATGGCATAATGCCCCGGCTCATAATAACCTAAGATGCAACGGGGGCTACGCCCTTGCGCGTTAACATCCTGCACGCCTTTGCCCTTGCGCACCAGCGTCGGCCCAAACTGCCAGCCCTGCCAAGCGCCCCGCCGCATAGCAGACTTCGCATCAAAGTCCTCAAATTCCTTCGTAACCAATCGCCCACTTTTATATAACACGCATACGGATCGTTCCGGCCTTAAGGTTTGCTCGGGTTGCTCCACGATCGGTTCGGTCGGATTCGGTTCGGTCTCAGACCCCTCCACAAAGGTGTCGCGCGCCTCTGCCTCGCGGTAGAGTTTGCCATTTCGTATCACAAGCCCGTTTAGGAAGTCCCCGTTCACAGCCAAAATGGAGTTATTATCCTGTGCAATTTTTTCTGCATGCTCCCGACTTCCCCGGAACTTACCGCTTGAGAAGGCGGTTTGAAAGCAATTGATGTTGCGCATCCAAATATCGGCAACGTAATAGGTGACGCCGTCTTCTTGGACCTGCTTCACCGCAATCCGCAGCTCATTACTTTGGTGGCTGTAATTAGCGCCCTCCCCGGTATCATAGTCCGGGAAATTCACATTCTCGATATCCCCTTCCCGCGGCGCACGCGTGGGCGTAGGCGTGGGTATGGGCGTAGGCGTAAGCTCGGGTGTAGGTTCGGGTGTGGGCTCAGGCGTGGAAGTGGGCTGTAAAACCGGCAGGGGGCCGGCGTGCGCGTTTAGAAGCAGGTTTTTCTGCTGATCGCTGTAAATCCGGCCAATCAGAACATCGGCATAGATCACCACAACGGAAGTAAGCACCAAAAAGCCTGCGATAACGCACAGCATAACGGTTTTGATTTTCCGTTGTTTCTTGCCTTTCATGCTTCCCATGCTTTCTCCGTTGCATAAGGTAAAGGGAGCCGAACCCTTGCGGGTCGACCTTTCTTACTTTAGCCTCCCGCAAGTAATCCGATTACGGATTGCCTATGAGAGGCTAATAGAACTAATCTTCTGTTATTATATCTTGCCCACCCTAACTAGACAAGAATCTGTGGCATGGCCTTCATTATGGCTTCTCGAGTTCCGCAAGGAAAGCGGTGAAGGCATCCTCATCCTTTGCGAACAGGCGCATATCCTGATTAAATTTCGCCTCGAAGTCCGTGCGGTAGGCGGTGTAGTAAGTGTTCGCGCCTGAGTTGAAATAGATCTCATCCACATTCCCGATGAGTGCAAATACGATGGCGGCATTATCCTCCCAAACAGCCTCGTAGTCTTCGGGGATGCTGTTATAATACATAAAATCATAGGTGGCGACGATTCCGTAGGGCTCAGCATCGGTACGCAATTCGGTCTTTGTAAGCGCCGCGCCGTAAGGAAGGCTTACGAAAAGGCCTACGGTATTGGAATTATCGCCCACGTATTCGCTTTTATAAGTGTAAAGCGGCTTCGCGGCCGCGGCCTCCTCCGAGCATGCATGCAGATACACGACGGCAGCGATTAAGAACAAAACCGATACCGCAGCTATCCGGCGCGAGGGATTTTTAATGTTACTATCGGTTCGCACAAATACCCTCTACATTCTTTCCGGTGCTTTCAAACCAATGAGGTACAGACCGGTCTTGATGACCGTACCCGCCGCCTGACACAACGCAAGTCGCGCATTTTTCACGTTTTCCGCCTCGCCGATAATGCGGTTGTCGTAATAGAACTTGTTAAACGCAGAGCAGATGTCCATTACAGCGCGGGAAACGAGGAATGGCTCATTTTTAAATGCGGCAGACTTCACCGCGTCGGGGAATGCAGCAAGCGCGCGAATCAGCGCCATGGAGGAAGCATCCGTAAGCACCGAACAGTCAATATCGGATGCGTCAAACGCACCGGCTTTACGCAGTACCGATTGGCACCGCGCATAGGTGTACTGCGTGTAAGGGCCTGTTTCACCGTCGAAGTTGAGCGCCCGCTCCCAGGTAAAGTTGATGTCCTTAATTTTGCTGTTGTAGAGTACCGACCATATAACAGCGCCCACGCCTACGTCGCGCGCAACGCTTTCTTTATCCTCTATATCCGGGCTCTTTTCCTTGATGATTTCAAGCGTGCGCTCGATGGAGGCGTTTAGCACGTCTTCAAGATACACCACATTGCCGTGGCGTGTGGATAACGACGCACCTTCAAAGCTTACCATGCCAAAGCTCACATGCTCCATATCCTCTACCCAAGTATAGCCCATAAGCTCGAGCACCTTGAAAAACTGCCTGAAATGCAGGTTTTGCTGATAGGCGACCACATAGAGCGACTTTGCGAAGTCGTAAGTATTTTTGCGATAGATGGCGGTCGCAAGGTCGCGCGTGGCGTAGAGCGTCGCACCGTCCGAACGTAAAATGATGCACGGAGGCATGTCATATTCACTCAAATCCACGATGCTTGCACCTTGGTCCACCTTTAATAAATCCTTCTCACGCAGCTCGTCCACCACGGGCTGCATTTTATCCTCATAAAAGCTTTCGCCCGCGTAGCTGTCAAACTGCACGTCTAAAAGATCATATACGCGCATTACATCGCGCATGGTAAGATCCTTAAACCAATTGAATAGCGAAAGCGCTTCTTTGTCGCCAAGCTCAATTTTGCGAAACCACGCGCGGCCTTCGTCGTTGAGGCTTTCGTCCTTTTCAGCTTCTTGATGAAAGCGCACATAAAGTTCCACGAGCGCACGCACGCCATCGCGCTCCACAGCTTCCTTGTCACCCCATTTTTTATAGGCAACAATCATCTTGCCAAACTGTGTGCCCCAGTCGCCCAAATGGTTGATACCGACGCTCTTGTAGCCGAGGAAGTTGTAGATGCGATATAGTGCATGACCTAGGGCGGTGGTAGAAAGATGGCCTATATGAAACGGCTTTGCGATGTTAATGGAGGAATAGTCGATGCATACGTTTCTTTTGCCACCCATGTCGGAGGAGCCGAAACGATCGCCTTCTTGAAGAACGTTTAAAAGAACGGACTTAGCATAATCCGCTTTATTTACAAAGAAATTAACGTAGCCGCCGACCGCCTGCAGATGCGAAAATCCCGCGGGCAGTTCAACAGTGTTCGCAAGCTCCGCAGCGATGATATTAGGTGCCTTACGCATGGTTTTTGCCAAGCGGAAGCACGGAAACGCATAATCGCCCAAATCGTCGCTTGGCGGGGTCTCAAACCATTCCGCAAGCTCGTTTGCTTCCATATCGAGTTTTTCGCCCAAGGCGGCTGCCAGCAAATGTTTGTCGTCCATATTTTTCTCCCGTATTTTTATAAGGCAAGCGTTCGCCCCTTTTTACCTTAATCGTATGGTAGCGTTTTTTTATTGCGCGGTCAAGCCAAAGCCATGTCAGAAACCGGTGTACGGGTAAAGCGCCTCGTCCATGGAGATACCCGAAACGCGCCAGAAGCCGTTTTCCAAAGTAAGAAGAAGAGATGCTGCATATTTTCCCGCGGTCCCCGTGGATGTGGCGAGTGTAAATGTAAGCTCCGCGACTTTACTCTTTGCGTTCCCGTCTTCAATCTTAGCTATAGTATAGCTGTCGACCCAGGGGCTTGACATACCCGTGACCCAGTTTGGTGCGGTCGTTTCAAGCCTTTTTGCATATTCCGTCTTTAGCATATCGCTCATCACGGCGTATTGTAGCGCAGCACTCCTTTGCTTTAATCCCTCCGCCCAGGTTTTAGCAGCATCCTCGGGCTTACAAGAACCGACGTAGCGCATGGCCTCCATCAAAAGTGCATTTTTGGTTTCACAGGTATTTCCGCTCCACACGGTAAATACGGCTCTCGCTTCCGTATCCTTTTTGAGGAGTATAAAGCTCAGTACAAAAAAGCTCCCGAGCACGATAAAGATGAGTACGGAGGCCATAAAACGCTTTTGTGGTGCCGTAGCTATAAGACGCATAGAGAAACCTCCTTTTAAAGGTGATTTATTCTATGCTACATGCGTGCCGTGATATTGCGAATTTTGGGTGGATACGACCTGACCGTGCTTTCAGCTATAACTCGAAGGGGATGGGGCCGAGGCGCGAGTACCATCCTTCCGCGTAAACCAACAATATGATTTCGGGCGGATACTATCCGCCCCTACCGCGGATTTACAAGCGCAGGTCTACGCAAATCTGTCATTCTGAGCGAAACGAAGAATCCCCTGAACCTACGCTGAAGTTTAGATAAAATGCGCTTCTGGGCGCTTAAATGCGCGGTATACGATCCACTACATGAGGACATCGTTGGAAAGCGTAATCACAACGCTTCCCTTTACGCGCAAATTCTTGATTTGCTTTGCTGTTTCTCCGACAATGCGTATGCCACCCGTCTCCATGAGCTTTTGGACAGTGTTGCGCGAAAGGCAGAGTTTTTGTGCCAAAAGCTTATCAAGCCGTACGCCGAAATCGCAGGTGAGCTCAATAAGGGCCTCCTCACCGCTTTGCGGTATCTCTCCATCTACCCTGAACGAAAGCGCGTCAAAGTCTGCCTCCGCTCTGTTTTTAACTAAGATGGATGTGTCCGAAGCATAGCGTCTCGCAAGCTCAAAATCATTTTTCATAAAGCCCTCGTATAAGGAAACTTCGATTGCGCGTGGGTTGACGCGTGAGAGTATCTCCATGTTCCATGTCGCGTCGCATGCCTCGCATTTGTAGATGAGCCATACGTCGAGTGACTTTTTTTGTGCATTCACGCGGAAATTTTGACTGCAGTAAAACGCGGTCTTGCGTCCGCAATGGCCGCAGTATTTGATAACTTTAGCAAGGCCCTCCGACCTTGCGCACCAATGGTATTGCATAGCTGCCCCTTCCGGGCCACCCACCAAAATAAAAAACCGCCGCGCGGCATATCCAAACAAGATATGCGCTGCACGGCGGTAAACAAACCTTTATAGCGCGAAAGCGATGGCTTTGCGCGGTTAATCTTCCGAAAGGCGGCTCTTTGCTTGATTTTCGTATGCGAAATTACGGCTGCGCAATGCTGCGCTGCCGAGTGTCTTCAATTTCGAAAATCAAGCGTTCGAGGGCATACAATACCTTCCCATTTTTTGTGTGCCATTTTAGCACCACGGGAAGTATATCGGTTTTACCTGCGTGTGTCAACGGAATGAATACTTGTAAAATGATTTTTCCGACGCCATAATGAAACTATAAAACTATGGGGGTGTGTAGTATGCCGCAAGCCTCAAGAAGTTGTTTTCTTATTGTAGATGTGCAAAACCTCCTAATCGAGGAGGTAAGTTATTTTAAGTGCGAAATGCTGGATACCATCAAACGGTTTCTTGTATTTTGCCGCACAAACAGCATCGAGGTTGTCTATGTGCGCCACGAAAGTAAAAACGGCGTCCTTAAAAAGGACACCGAGCCGTGGCAAATTTATCATGAAGTTGCACCCATTCAAGGCGAGAAGATTTTTGATAAACACCGCTCCAGCTCCTTTTATCAAACCGGGTTGAAGGAGCACCTTCGTGAAAAAGGGATAGAAACCATTATCATCGCGGGGATGGAAACGGGATTTTGCATCAACGCTACCGTGCAGGCAGGTTTTGAGCATGGCTTTGAAATGTTGATCCTAAAAAGCGGTCACACCGCCGGCGATTATGATGCACCCCTTATGAGCGCGGAACGCTCCGTTGCATACCACAACAAGCTATGGGATGGCAGGTTCGGCACGGTGTTAAGTGTTGAGGATTTGGAGATGTTGTTTAATGGGCGGCAATAGCCGCCCATTACTTATCATTTTTTCAAAATCTCTTCCGCATCCGCAGCCGGCATGGGCCTATAATAGAAATAGCCTTGCGCCTCATCGCACATGCCGTCCTTTAAAAAGTCGAGTTGGGCGCTGTTTTCAACACCCTCGGCAATAAGCTTCACATCCATGTTCTTGGCAAGGTTCATGATAACCGTCGTGATGGCTTGGTCCTTTTCGCCTTTGTCGATACCGCGCACGAACCGGATGTCCATTTTTAATCTGTCTACAGGTAAAAGTTTGAGGCGGTTTAATGAAGAATACTCGATGCCGAAATCATCAATGGAGATGCTAACGCCAAGTACCTTCAAATCGTTGAGGACGCGGATAATATAATCGGGCTCGTGCATCATGGTGCTTTCTGAAATCTCAAGCTCGATTTGCACGGGGTTGACGCAGGTTTTTCGAAGAATTTCCGCCACCGTACGCACAAATTTTGAGTTTCTGAGCTGCACTACGGAAATATTCACCGCCACGCGTAAATCACCATACCCACTTCTGGTCCAATTAGCAGCCTGCAAGCACGCGGTTTCGAGCACCCATGCACCTATGGGGTTGATAAGCCCGGTCTGCTCCGCAAGGGGAATGAATTCGGCTGGTGAAAGAAGCCCATACTCCGGATGCTGCCAGCGAAGAAGCGCCTCAAAGCCGACGATTTTATCGCTGTTTAAGTGGATCTGCGGCTGGTAATACACCTGAAGCTCCCCGCGGTCGAGCACGCGGCAGAGATGGTTGGAGAGGTTAACACGGTACTTTAATCGCTCCTTCATGTTACCGGAACAGAATTCGTAACGGTTTTTTCCCTTCTCCTTAGCCGTATACATAGCAACATCCGCGTGCTTGATGAGCGTCTGCACATCGTCGCCGTCCACGGGGAACACCGATATGCCTGCACTCGCGGTGACAAACACTTCCTGCCCCTTAAGGTATATGGATTCCTGAAACATGGCCATGATTTTATCGGCCACTTTGACGATATCTTCAACATCTTGAATGGAGTTAAGCATCACCAAAAACTCGTCACCGCCAAACCGCGCCACTGTATCGGACTTTCGAAGGCAGTCTGCAAGTTTTTGACCAAGTATTCTAAGAAGTTTATCGCCGCTGGTGTGCCCGATGGTATCGTTGATGGACTTAAAGAAGTCGAGATCTAAAAACATGAATCCGAGCACGCTGCCTGTACGCCGGGCAAGATGGATGGCCTGCTCAGCGCGGTCATGGAAAAGCTGACGGTTGGGAAGAGCGGTAAGACTGTCGTAATAGGCCATATATTTGATGCGTTTTTCAGATCGCAGCTTCTCAAGCGCATCTGAAACAATGCGTGAAACGACGGGAACCGCTATAATTTGCTCCTTGGTCCACACGTTGTAGGTGCGAGAGGTTTCGATGTAAATAAACGCCACGGGCTTGCCGTCTTCGTAGATGGGAACGAATACCCAAGGGGTGCTTTTTATCTTTCCCCCCCGCCGGGCATCTTTTTTCTCGTTTTCTTCCGAAATAAATTGTGCTTCGTTTTCGTTTAGGTACATATCCCAGCGTTCCATGCACAGCATTTTATGCTGTGGCGTCATCTCCGTGCCGTTTACTGTACACTGGTGCGTTCTTATGATGTCCACATAATCATTTTCCACCGCGCAGATGAACGCTGTGTCCGCTTTAAAAAACTCCAAAAGCTCCTCGAGAAGAGCTGTCATGTGCTCTGGTGCATCCTCATCGCCTGAGAGGAAAAATTTTGAAGCAATACCGCTGACAAGGCTCTGCGTTCGCGATTGTGCGGCGTTTTCCTTCAAGCGCTCGGTATAGATCCTATGCACAAAAAACGCGATCGTCATGATGAAAAGTAAGATGACGATGCGGCTTACATAGGTGCGATAGTTAATGGTGACATCCACCGACGGCATAACCGCTAAAAGGTAGATTTGACTGAACAAGGCGGTAATCGATGTCGAAAACAGCATATCGCGGGAGCCAAATACCACCGCGCAAACAATGATGATCACAGGAAACGCCCACATAGCGGAGCCTCGCATGGGAGCCATATTGATGGTCAATATGGGCGTAACGA
>JAEZLG010000120.1 GCA_023435855.1 Bacillota bacterium
TGGTGCTCTGGGCTTAAGTATGGGATTGTTCGGCCTGATATCTTTTGGTGCTGTTTTATTTGTTACTTTTGAGTGTATCTTTACATTCTCAAATGATTTAAAAACGAAACAAAGTTATATGCTATTCTTAACCCCTAATTCTGCCTATAAGATTGTTGGAGCAAAAGTCTTATCCTCTGTCATCTATGTCTTCATAACAGCAGCTGCTTTGTTGACCTTTACTTTGGTGAACGTCGGTATTGTATTTGTAAAATATAATGAGATTGCAAAGGCCGTTGAGGCTTTACAAGAATTAATCGAGATATTTTTTAAAGCAAATATTGATATGGCTTTTGTTATTACGATGATTATTTACTTATTAGTTGAGTTAGTTGGAATTATGGTTATTGGTATGGCTTCTATCACATTAAGTTCTACCTTCCTATCTAACAGCAAAGGAAAGGCATTGGTAAGTATCGCTTTCTTCTTTGGTATTAACTTTATTATCAGTAAAATAGAAAATTTAGTCATTGATTTTGATGTCATGAGCAAGTCATCATATTACTATGGCTGCATCTTTTCAGCCGTTGTCATGTTAATATTCTACTTTGCAACGGCCTGGATGCTAGATAAAAAGGTTAGTGTATAAGAGTTGAAAAATCCTCGGTATCTTCACAGAAGAAACCACCTAAATTCTTCGTAATATGTTTCATCACAGGTATGATATTATCATAATCGGCTGACTGAAAAGTTACCATAAAGAGGGCAAGAATATGATTCTTTTGAAGATATTCTTGGCCTTCTTTGTCTTTAAAGTATGGCTTTATGGCTTCAATATCAAGACTGCTTTTCTCATTGAAAGAAACTTCTAATACACCAGCATCCTCCCAGATCTCTGTCGTTAAATTTTCATAATTCCTTAGATGTTTCTCAATATCGCGTACCGTTATAAGTTCAGAATTCATATAGAACCAATCACCGGATACTGTATTCTTTTTAAAAGGGTTTTTCATGGACAAGTCTCCTTATATCATAAAATATACATCGTAAATTTCTCTTGTTAAAGAGTATACCACAGAATACAAGCTTTGCATACCGCCCTTTTCCTGTGGACATATCATTCTAACTATAGTATAATATGCTTTAGTGAAATAAAGTATAGGAGGAAAAATACGTGGCTGTTATCAAAGCATTTCAATGTGTAAGACCAAAAGTTGAGCTGGCAAACCGTGTTGCAGCTTTACCCTATGACGTTTATAACCGTAAAGAAGCAAAGGAGGCTGCAAGTAAAGATGCCCTTTCTTTTTTAAATATTGACCGGCCGGAAACACAGTTTGAGGATGATATGGATATGTATTCCGAGGCTGTGTATCAAAAGGCGAGACAGCTCTATGAAGATAGGTTAGCTGATGGTAGCTTTTTAAAAGATACTCAGAGCTGCTATTATATATATGAATTAATTATGGAAGGAAGATCCCAGACAGGGATTGTTGCCTGTGCTTCCATTGATGACTATGTGAATAATGTGATCATGAAACATGAGAACACACGAGAAGACAAGGAAAGAGATCGCATTCGTCATGTGGATACGATGAATGCACAAACAGGACCAATTTTTCTAGCTTATCGTTCCAATGCAATCATTCGTTCCATTGTGGAAGCTAAAAAGCAAGAAGCTGCACTCTATGATTTCACCTCAGAGGATGGAATAACCCATAAGGTTTGGAGAATCCATGAGAAGGAACAGATTGCTGTGATTAAAGAGGAGTTTATGAATACTTCTCAGATCTATATTGCGGATGGACATCATCGTGCAGCAAGCGCTGTGAAGGTTGGTTTGAATCGAAGATTTGAGTCTGCTCATTATACTGGTACTGAAGAATTCAATACCTTCTTATCTGTGTTATTCCCAGAGGATCAGTTAATGATTATGCCATATAATCGTGTGGTAAAGGATCAGAATGGTCTGACAGAAGAAGAAATGCTTATTAAGATTGGCGAAAGATTTGAGCTAAAACTAAGCCAAGAGCCTGTTAAACCAAGCAGAAAATGCAGCTTTGGAATGTATCTTAAGGGACAATGGTATGAGCTACAGGCCAAGAGTGAATTGTGTAAGATAACTGATCCAGTGAAATCCTTAGATGTTTCAATCTTGCAGGATTATTTATTAGAACCAATATTAGGTATCAAGGATCCAAGAGTAGATTCTAGAATTGATTTTATTGGTGGAATTCGTGGACTGAGCGAATTGGAAAAGAGAGTTTCCTCAGATTGCAAAGTAGCATTTTCTATGTACCCAACCTCAATTCAAGAACTATTTGCAGTAGCAGATGCCAGACAGTTGATGCCACCGAAATCAACTTGGTTTGAACCTAAGCTAAGAAGTGGATTATTTATCCACGAAATATAGAAGTAAAAGTTGTATGAGACATGGTCTCATACAACTTTTTTCATGTGAGCAGAAGAACAAATTGAACTTTGCTAATTTACTCTTCTAATTTTATTGACAGCGTAACAATGTTATGTTACACTCATATTATGAAATAAAACAATGTTACGCTGATAAAAGATAAGAGATGTCAAGCGTCTTGTTTGGCAGAAAAAGTAGTTGCATCTAAGAGGAGATTATAATGTATATATCAAAAAAGGATTTACTTGCGATGACAGGAATATCATATGGTCAGCTTTATCGTTGGAAGAGAGAGAGGTTGATACCAGAAGAATGGTTTATTAAGCAATCCTCCTTTACTGGTCAGGAGACATTCTTTCCGCGGGAACAGATTTTAAGTAGAATACATTCCATCTTAGAGTTAAAAGATAAGTATTCACTTGAGGAACTGGCCAAATTACTATCTC
>JAEZLG010000157.1 GCA_023435855.1 Bacillota bacterium
ACCCGGAAATGGTCGCCAAGGAAATTGAAGATGTAATCGGCCTGCCGGCCGCAGACGCACCTCGGATCTCTGCGAAAAACGGCATTAACGTGGCTGAGGTATTAAAGCAGATTGTGGAGCTCGTTCCGCCACCGCAGGGCAGCAAAGAAGAGCCTCTGCGCGCTCTCATTTTTGACAGCATCTACGACAATTATAAAGGTGCCTTAAGTTATGTCCGCGTTAAGGAAGGGACCGTAAAACCGGGCATGACCATACGCTTTATGGCCGGTAAAAAGGAGTTTGACGTTACCGAAGTCGGTGTGTTTCAACCTGCACTTCGCGCAACTGAGGAATTGACCGCAGGAGAAGTGGGTTATATCGTTGCCTCCATCAAAAGCGTTGCCGATACCAAGGTCGGTGATACCGTTACTGACGCAGATAACCCTGCCAAGTCGCCTCTTCCGGGCTACAAAGAGGCGAACCCCATGGTATTTTGCGGCATTTATCCCGCGGACGGCGCGGATTACGGGAGCCTCAAGGATGCTCTCGAAAAGCTAAAGCTCAACGATGCCTCCCTAAAATACGAGCCGGAAACTTCCATGGCGTTAGGCTTTGGATTCCGCTGCGGCTTTTTGGGTCTTTTGCATATGGAAGTCATTCAAGAACGGCTCGAGCGTGAGTTCGACCTCGATCTTGTGACCACCGCCCCAAGCGTTATCTATAAAATCACGAAGACCGATAATACGGAGCTTCTCCTCGATAACCCCTCCAACATGCCAAGCCCTACGGATATCCTTTATATGGAAGAGCCTATGGTGGAGGCGCATATTATGTCGCCTTCGGAGTTCGTAGGCACAATCATGGAGCTTTGTCAGGAGAAGCGCGGTGTATTTCAGGATATGAAATACATAGAGGAAACGCGCGTTAACATTAAATATCTGCTTCCTCTCAACGAAATCATCTATGATTTCTTCGACCAACTTAAATCTCGAAGCCACGGCTATGCTTCGTTTGATTACGATATAAAGGGCTATGAAAAAAGCGACCTCGTGAAGCTCGACTTTTTGCTCAACGGCGATATGTGCGACGCGCTTTCCACCATCGTACATCGAGACAAAGCGTATTCTAAGGGCCGAAACGTTGCAGAAAAGCTGCAGGAGGTTATTCCGCGTCAGCAGTTTGAAATACCCATTCAGGCAGCTATCGGCGGCAAGATCATCGCGCGCGAGACCGTGCGCGCCGTGCGCAAGGATGTGCTCGCCAAGTGTTACGGCGGCGATATTACGCGAAAGAAGAAACTCTTAGAAAAGCAGAAGGAAGGTAAGAAGCGCATGCGCCAGGTCGGATCCGTTTCGCTGCCCAGCGAGGCTTTTATGAGCGTGCTTCGGATAGACTAAAATGGCCGGGCTCTATATTCACATCCCGTTCTGTATCAAAAAATGCGCTTACTGCGACTTCGTCTCGTTTGAGAACATGCCGTTTATGGCGCAATATTGTAATGCGCTGAAAGCCGAAATGGAAGTTTCGGCTTTTTGCATACCGCATGTTAGCTTCGATACGGTATTCTTTGGTGGAGGTACACCTTCAACGCTGCCGTTAGGTGCAATAAAGAGCATACTTGACGCACTGAAGATGCGGTTTTCCATTGCGGAAAGCGCGGAGATTACCATGGAGTGTAACCCCGGCACGGTTAGCCTTGAAAAACTTAAGGAATATCGCGCCGCGGGTGTGAACCGTCTTTCTTTCGGATTACAAAGTGCAAATGACGCACTTTTGAAGGGTATAGGGCGCATCCACACCTACGATGATTTTCTCAAAAGCTACGCGCTCGCGCGACAGGCGGATTTTTCAAACATCAATGTGGACGTTATGTATGGCCTGCCGAACCAGGCTGTGCGGGACATTTCAGAAACACTCCGGGCACTTTTCATGCTTAGACCAGAGCATATATCGGCATACTCACTCATTTTGGAGGAGGGAACACCGCTTCATGCGCGCGTGGAGCGCGGGGAGATACGTTTGCCCGACGAGGACGAAGCCTACGTGCAGCACAGAACCTGCATTGAAATGCTTCAAAATAACGGGTACGAGCGCTATGAGATATCCAACTATGCGCGTCGTGTGTTGCATGCAAAAAGCCTGTTTAGGTGCAGGCATAACCTCAACTATTGGAATAACGGAGAATACCTCGGAATCGGGTTGAATGCTCATTCAGCCATGCGGCTTGATGGAGCTTTTACGCGGTGGAATAATACTCTAGACCTTAAAGAATATCTATCATGCACGGATAGCGGTGCATTACCCATAAAAGACAAACAGATAATTGGCAAAGATGAAGAAATGTTTGAATGTGTGATGCTCGGACTCAGACAAACAGACGGGATTGAACTTGAGGCATTTGAAAAGCGATTCCATGAAAGCGTCCATGCGCATTATGATTCGGCGATAGCAAAACTCGTATCGCTTCATTGGCTCGAGATAGAAAACGGTTTTATGCGTCTTACAGATATTGGCCTCGATATGCAAAACGAGGCGCTCCTGTACTTTTTGGACGAAGAATAGCGTTGTAATCGATTGATGAAACTATAAAAAGAGCTAAGTTGAGCGTTTCGTCTTTTTAAGAAAGCGGAGCGTATAATGTTGCTGTTTTGTCACATTGGTGTGCCCGCTGTTACCTTGACTTTAAATTGCAGCGGTGATATTTTTATGGAAGTGATTAGCACTCCGAAGCGTTGAGTGCTAACACACCGGAAGGAAACGGTTGGAAAGGAGGCCGTAGCGATGGAGCTCGATATGCGCAAATTGATGATCCTGCAAGCGATTATCGATGATTATACGCTAACTGCAGCACCTATTGGCTCGCGTACGATTTCCAAGCGGCATGATATCGGCCTTTCCTCCGCAACCATCCGCAACGAAATGTCTGATTTAGAGGAGCTTGGCTTCCTCGAGCAGCCGCATACAAGCGCGGGCAGGGTGCCATCCGACAAGGCGTACCGCCTCTATGTGAACAGCATCATGCAACACGCTAGTCTTACCGACAATGAATCGCGCTACATTGAGCAGTATTTTACAAGCGCGCTTGATCGTGTTGAGGATGTTATGTGCCAAACCGCGCGGGCGATTTCGGATATGACGAAATACACCTCCATGGTACTAAGTCCGCAGTTGTCAGGCGTAAAGCTCAAGCATATCCAGCTCGTTCCGGTAACGGAAAATAAGGCGCTTGCAGTCATCGTGACGGATGCGGGCATTGCGCGTGACACAATCCTTTATGTACCCAAGGGCACGAGCATGGGGGATTTAGAAAAGCTCTCGCGCATGCTTACAGAGCGTTATGCAGGTATGAAGGTTGAAGATGCTGCGTCGACTATACTCGAGGAAATGCCGGGAGAAATGCGCGCACAACGCGAGTTTGCTCAGTCTCTTATGAAGGCGCTTCGCACAAACACGGGCTTTGGTAAGAACCGTGTGGAGGTAAGCGGCACTACAAACCTTTTGACCTATCCGGAGTTCAGCAACCTCGAGCGTACGAGGGCGTTCCTTACCTCTTTGGAGGAAAAGGAGGTGCCGTATGAAATGCTTAAGGCGGCAACCAAGGTGGAATTTTCCATTACCATAGGCAACGAGAATGAACAGCCTGACTTAAAGGGGAGCAGTGTAGTCACGGCTACTTATAGAATAGGAGACAGTACAACGGGCTCATTGGGCGTGATAGGCCCGACCCGCATGGATTACGCGAGGGTTCTCGCGGTATTAAGGCACATTGGGAAGAGCTTAGGTGATGTACTGACGAATATGTTTGATACTACTCCCAATTAACTATTTGGAGTAGATATGCGATGATTTTTGCCACCCGGCAAGGCGGACGACGTAGGGGGCAAAAGACCGCAGAGATGCCCACTTTAAAGTTTGGGTGTAGCATGGAGAAGGAGCGAAAGTAAATTGCACCAAAAAGATGACAAGCGCGAAAAGAATATCAACAATGAAATCCCTGTAGAAAACGCGCAAAACGCTGCTGATTCGGCAGAAAAGGGGAAGAAAACGACCGAAAAGTGCAAGGACAGCGTCAGTATGACGCAGGAGGAATTTATACAGGTAAAGGAGCACATCGATAAGCTCAAAAACGAGCGCGACGAGCTCATAAACCTTGCACAGAGGACGCAGGCTGATTTCGATAATTTTCGCAAGCGTAATGCCACTATATACTGCGACAGCGTTGAAGAAGGTGTACGT
>JAEZLG010000182.1 GCA_023435855.1 Bacillota bacterium
GCGCGGAAGGATGCGGTGGGAGTTTTTATCTAAGGTCAGAGCTGAATGTCGGTACTACGATAGGTGCCAGTTACCTTATCGATCACATCGACAGGCCGCCACTTGGTGACATGGTAGAAACCATGCTGACATTATGCGCCATAAACGAAACAGTGCACTTTGTTCTAAACTACGCGCGAAACGATAAGAAATTTGTGTTTGATACGCGTGAAATACGCCTCGCGCTTTCGGAGGAAATCTCCTTCCAAACGCCTGAGGTAATGGAATGGCTCAAAGGTTATCTTGCCGAGGGAATTGAAGAAGTAAACGGAGGAATGGAAGTATGAAATCGCTTCAGGAGCTGGAAGCAATCCGCAAAAAGACGCTTGAAACCATCAATTTGCGCAAGGAGCACAACGGTACCCGCGTTGTTGTCGGCATGGCAACCTGCGGCATCGCGGCCGGTGCGCGGCCGGTGCTCGCAGCGTTTATGGATGAGGTGACAAAGCGCAATCTGTCGGACGTTGTCGTTGCACAAACGGGCTGCATCGGCGTTTGCCGCTTAGAGCCCATCGTGGAAGTATATAAGCCCGGTGAGGAAAAGGTGACGTATGTAAAGGTCACGCCCGACATGGTGGGCAAAATCATGACCGAGCACATCGTCAACAACCGCGTCGTGGATGAATATACCATCGGCTTCTATGAAGCCGGTAACAGGTAAGGGAGGCCCTCGTAATGGAGTTTTATCGTTCGCAAGTACTCGTATGCACAGGAACGGGCTGCTCGTCCTCTAACTCGCACGGTATCGTTAAGAGGTTCGAAGAAGAGCTTGTCAAAAACCGTATTGATAAGGAAGTAAAAATTGTTCCCACCGGCTGTTTCGGCCTTTGCGAAACAGGCCCTGTAGTCATTGTATACCCTGAGGGTTCCTTCTACAGCCACGTAAAGGTAGATGATGTATCCCGTATCGTAAGCGAGCACCTTGTAAAAGGCCGCATCGTGCAGGATCTTCTTTACAAAGAAAGCGTTGCGGAAGATCATAGCATCCGTTCGCTCGATGAGGTGGAGTTCTTTAAAAAGCAAAAGCGCGTAGCGCTTCGCAACTGCGGCGTAATCGACCCCGAAAGGATCGATGAATACATCGCTTTTGATGGTTACAAGGCGCTTGAAAAATGCCTGCTTGAGCTTACGCCCGACGATGTGATTGACATCATCAAAAAGAGCGGGCTTCGCGGGCGTGGGGGCGGAGGTTTCCCGACCGGCCTTAAGTGGCAGTTTGCAAAGGCGAGCGTCAACGACGTGAAATACGTCTGCTGCAACGCCGACGAAGGCGACCCCGGTGCGTTTATGGATCGCAGCGTTCTTGAAGGTGACCCCCATGCAGTGCTTGAGGCCATGGCAATTGCAGGTTATGCCATCGGTGCGCAGCAGGGCTATATTTACGTTCGTGCGGAATACCCGATCGCCGTCAAGAGACTGCGCATCGCCATCGACCAAGCGCGCGAATACGGTCTCTTAGGCAAGAACATATTCGGCACGAAATTCAGTTTTGATATCGATCTTCGCTTAGGCTCAGGCGCATTCGTCTGCGGCGAGGAAACCGCACTCATGGCGTCCATCGAGGGCGGCCGCGGCGAGCCGCGTCCCCGTCCGCCTTTCCCCGCTGTGAAGGGTCTTTTCGGCAAGCCGACTATCCTCAACAACGTCGAGACATTCGCTAACATCTGCCAGATTATCCTCAAAGGGCCCGAATGGTTTGCTTCCATGGGTACTGAGAAGAGCAAAGGCACCAAGGTTTTCGCGCTCGGCGGAAAGATCAACAACACCGGTCTTGTGGAGATCCCCATGGGAACCACGCTTCGCGAGGTCATCTACGAGATCGGCGGCGGCATCCCCAATGGCCGTAAATTCAAGGCTGCGCAAACGGGCGGTCCCTCCGGCGGCTGCATTCCCGCTCAACACCTCGATGTCCCCATCGATTACGACAACCTCATCGCCATCGGCTCCATGATGGGATCGGGCGGTATGATTGTTATGGACGAGGATAACTGCATGGTTAACATCGCCAAGTTCTTCCTCGAGTTCACGGTGGATGAGTCCTGCGGCAAATGCGTACCCTGCCGTATCGGCACGCGCAGGATGTACGAAATGCTTGAAAAGATAACCAGCGGGCGAGGCGAAGAGGGCGACCTTGAAAAGCTCGAAGCGCTTGCTAAAAACATCAAGGCTGCTTCGCTGTGCGGCCTCGGGCAGACCGCACCGAACCCTGTATTAAGCACAATCCGCTACTTCCGCGACGAGTACGAGGCGCATATCCGCGAGAAGCGCTGCCCCGCAGGCGTCTGCAAGTCGCTTTTGAGCTACTACATACTCGCCGATAAGTGCAAGGGCTGCAGCCTCTGCTCTAAGGTCTGCCCCGTAGGTGCCATCTCCGGCGAACTCAAGGGCGTATACAAGATTGACCTGAGCAAGTGCATCAAATGCGGCGCATGCATGGAGAAGTGCAAGTTCGCTGCCATCGTTAGGAAGTAAGAAAAGTCATTTGCGTGAATTGACGTGTCGTAACACATGAACTGTCGCGGCACGTCTTTTTTCTACCGTGAAAACGAATGCTATAGTTATGGAACAGCAAAGTAGAACCTTGCTATGCTAAGAAGAACTTCTATACTGCTAAACGAGGAGGGATAAGCATGGAACGTATGCCTGCATTATTCGTGGGGCACGGCTCGCCCATGAACGCTATTGACAGCAATGCGTATACAAAAAAATGGGAGGAGCTTGGGCGTACATTGCCGCGTCCCAAGGCTATTTTAGCCGTTTCCGCACATTGGTTTACGCAAGGAACGCGCGTGACGGACGCAAAAGCACCAAAGATGGTGTATGATATGTACGGCTTCCCGCAGGAGCTTTACGAAATCGTTTACGCAGCACCCGGCGACCCTGCTCTGGCACACCGTGTAAAGGCGCTTATAGGCGACAGTGTTAGCGTCGACAATACATGGGGAATTGATCACGGCACATGGAGTGTGCTCGTGAAAATGTTTCCCGAGGCAGACATTCCCGTGCTGCAGTTAAGTATAGACAGGAGCACCCCGTTGGAGGAGCATTACCGTATAGGCGGTGTATTAAAGCCTCTTCGCGATTCGGGCGTACTTATTTTCGGCACGGGTAACATAGTACATAACTTGATGCGCGTCAACATGTATAAAAAAGACGGGTATCCTTGGGCTTATGAGTTTGACGCGTTTATAAAAGAGAGTATCCTCGCACATGATCACGAAAACATAATACAATATGAGCGTGCAGGTTCCTCCGCCGCTTATGCATTTACCTATTACGACCATTACGCGCCGCTTCTTTATGCACTTGGCGCGTCCGACAAAACCGATAAAATAACCGTGTTTAATAATAGCTCAGTATTGGGATCCATTTCCATGACGGGTTATGTAATCGGATAGTATTTAAAATCAAATAATACGGCTGCACAATTAAGTGCGGCCGTTTTTTGCGTGTGCATGAGTTCATCCAAAGCGGAGACACTAACAAAAAGGTATTACTTGCGGAGGGCATATGCTAAAAAAAAGGAAAATCGTGCTGGCACTCGTATGCGCACTGCTTTTTTTGCTGATTGGCGCGCTGCTCATATTTAGCGTACTGCAGGAAAGAAAACAACCCGGGGGCGGTACGCGCTTTGTTTATGCTTGGGAGGTAAGCACATGCATGAGCAGCCATTTGTAAATTTGCCGGTCGTGGACTTTGACAGCGGCGCGGGAAGCGGAACACCTCTAAACCGCGAAACACGATACAAGCCCTATACAGAACAAATACACGCAAACAGGGAGGATAAAAACCATGGGTCGTCCTCAAACGCCTGAGCAGAAACGCTATCAGGCAAATGTAAATAAGAAAATGCCCAAAAGCAAAGTGCTTTTGCAATGCGTCAAGGCGTTTGTCGCGGGCGGTATCATCTGCACCATAGGTCAGCTTATAAATGACTTCGGTACCTATAGGCTTATGCTTGATGAAAAGGACGCAGCCGCATTTACAGCCATCGTGATGGTTTTTTTGGGCGCAACGCTCACGGGTATTGGCGTATACGATAAGATTGGATCGTGGGCCGGAGCAGGATCGGTGGTGCCGATAACGGGGTTTGCCAATTCCATCGTCGCCCCCGCTATGGAATTTAAGCGTGAGGGCTATGTGATGGGGGTCGGTGCAAAGCTTTTCAGTCTTGCGGGGCCGGTGCTTGTTTACGGCATCAGTGCCTCCATAATTATTGGGCTTATCGTATGTATCATTGCAAAGTAAGGTAAGGAGAACAGAATGTACAAACGCGTAGGCACGCAGACGATACAATTTGAGCTGCCGCCAAGACTTATATCCTCGGCTTCCATTGTGGGAGAGTTGGAGGGTAAAGGACCGCTTGGGGAATACTTCAACCTCATTTTAGAGGACGATGCCTGGGGCGAGCA
>JAEZLG010000259.1 GCA_023435855.1 Bacillota bacterium
GTATAGAAGTTTCCCAACGCACATTCGCCGTTTCTATCTGCTTTGAGGCAAACAGGCAGTTTTGCAAGCGGCTCATCCAGCAACGGACGGTACGGTGCCATAGCGTCATCCACCGCGCACTGCACGCTTTTATCAGGTGCAACCTGCCATGCATCTCCCATCATATCATAGATGCATACGGTACGCTCCACGACGCGCTTGTTTTCATCAAGCGTCAAGCGGATATGCCCAATCTCCCCGGCGGAAAACCCGGCCTTCGCAAACACGGTATCACTGCAAACGCATGCAATACTGCCCGGATTGTGACCGCCGATCATCACATCAACAGGTGGGATTGCTCGTGCGGTTTCAAAAAGCTCACCCGTACAAGTGCCATCCTCTGACACGCTGCCCGGCAAATGACCGAGTACGACTACGATATCCGCCCCGGCCCTACGTAATTCCGGGATGAAAACATGGAGCGCTTCGGAGGGTGGTAAAATCGTGTAGCCGTCAAAGCGGTCTCCCCTGAGCATAAACGGCGTATACGCCGTGGTGACACCGATCACACCGATTTTCACACCACAGCGCTCAAGCATCACATAAGGCTTGGCGACCGACGGAGGCAGATTCGTTTTCTCATCAATAATATTCGCGCACAGAATGGGAAATATGGCCTTTTGCAGCACAGTGTGCATCGTTTCTTTACCGTTATCAAACTCATGGTTGCCAAGCGTCATCGCGTCAACTTTGAGTAAGTTCATAACATCGATAACCGGCGCACCGTCCGTCAGGTTACAGATCGGTGCACCGCACAGCACATCCCCTGCATCAAGAAATATCGTTCCATTAGGGTTCTGATCCCGAGTTTGGCGGATTAAACCGGCGAGCTTCGCCGCACCGGGGCAATGATAGGTTGCATCGATTGCACCTGCAAAATCGGTCTGCGTTATAATATCAAGAACCATGAACGCCTCTCCATCCTATTCATTAAAATGGGGAATTGTCGTTTTCAGGCCTACCGATCTCGTGCATACGCTTCACGGGAGAAACATGAAGCTCGCCTTGCTTGCGCAGATGCGCAAAAATGGCATCGTACATCCGTACGTGGATCGGCTCCCATAAAAGCGCGTTGGCAACCTTAGCCGTATCGTTACCGCCCGAAGCCATGTATTCCGATGTCGCAACGGTGTACGTCTTATCAGGATCAATCGGCGTACCGTCTATAAGCGTAATAGATTGAATTTTAGAAAACGCAGGCTTCGTGTGATCGGCATACACGATAAGCCCTGCATGCAATAGTCCGGCGTTATTGCCAAAGCGCTCCGGAACATACACAAGCTCAAAGAGTTCATAAAGCTGCGCGCCGGTTATATTCGCCTTAAGGATCGGGTCATTAAAGCCCATCACCGCCGTTACATCCTCCGCGGTAACGGTGCCGGGGTTAATACCGTACGCCGCGCTTGTGGCGTTCATGTAGGCGATATCCGTCCCCGTAGCGCTTTGTACACAGTCTGCCAGAAGATTGCCAAGCTTGGTCTCGGCACTCAGGCGTATTGTCCAAGTTTCGTCAGTGGTGGCGAGCACATCCTCAAAAAAGCCGCGAAACGGTTCCGTTATACGCTCCTCATACTGCTTGTATTTAGGTATAGGCTCGGCGTTCCAATCCGTTTGAAGCACTTGGTACGAACTACCCACAATGTGGCCTAAATCCCGGTCAAAAAAGAGCCGCGCGTAGCACAGGCTATGGCCGGAAAAACCCCCCTTAAGAACGATTGTGTTGCCGACAAGCCCCGCATAATCGCCCGGGATGTGGCCGCCGACACATACGTCGACCTCCGGGATTTTATGTAGAAGTTCTATCAGCTCACCGCTTGCACTTCCGTCAGATTCCACATAAAACGGTATGTGTGCGAGCAATACAACGATATCGGCACCGGCGTTTCGTACCTCGGGGATGTATTCTTGGCAGGCCTTTGCGCAGGAGCGTATTTCATAAGGGGCAAAGGATGCGGCTGTTACCATGCGGGATGTATACTCGGTCGTCACCCCGACCACACCGATCTTTACGCCCGCCTTTTCTAAAATTACATACGGCTTGGTACCGGGGATGAGCCTTCCGGTTTCTCGCTCAACGATATTTGCACAGAGTATCGGAAAATCTGCGAGCTGAATGCAGTCGTTTAAAAATGCCTGTCCGCGGTCGAACTCATGGTTGCCGAGCGTCAGAGCATCCGTTTTAAGAAGCGACACCGCTTTAACGCACGGTGCACCACCCCAGAAATTTGTACAAAAAGCGTCGCCCGCGTCAAGAAGAAGCGTCCTCTCCGGGTTATCGCGCCGTACGGCATCGATTGCCGTGCCAAACGCAGCAAAGCCCGGGTTGCGCTTTGAGCGTTTTAGCCGACCTGAAAAATCGGCATGGGCTACTATATCGATAGGAATCATCTTTTCCATAGTCTTATCCCTTCAATCCGCCGCGGGACACGCCTGTGATGATCTGCTTTCTAAAACAGATGAAAAGTATGATCATCGGCACAACCACGATTGTCGCCGCAGCCATCAAGCGCTCGTAACGAATGCCGCTTGAGGTCATAAAGGCGTATAGACCAAAGGGCAGTGTCCGCGACTCAGGGTTATTCGTAACAAGCACCGTCCATAAAAACGCGTTCCAGCAGGTGATTGCGTTGAGCAAGCCTATTGTGGCAAGCGCCGGCTTTGCGATAGGCACCATGATGCGCCAGAGGTATCGCCAGTTGGACGAACCGTCCACACGGGCGGAATAATACAGGCTATCCGGGATAGACAAAAAGAAGTTTCGAAGAATGTAGGTGTAGAAGATGCTCGAGGTAAACGGGATAATCAGAGCCAGCAAATTGTCAATGAGTTTCCAATCGACGATGGTCTGATAATTGGTAATGATGAGCATTTCAAACGGAATCATCAACCCCCACACCAGTATTGAAAAACCCAAATCGCGCCCGGGGAACTTCAGCCGCGAGAATGCAAACGCAGCAAGGATGGTCGTAAACATGGTGCAGCCGACACAGGCTGCCGTGACGATGACAGAGTTTAAAAAGTAGCGTGCGAAAGGTGCTTTCTCAAACGCATACCGGTAGTTTTCCAAAGTCGGGCTCGCGGGGAACACGGTGGGAGGTGTCGTGTTCACCTCAGCACCCGTCTTAAGTGAGGAGAGAATCATCCACACAAACGGCAGCACCATAATCGCCGCCCCGATAATTAAAATCAAATATAGGATTGTTCGCTTTGTAGTCTTCATGGCTCAATAATGCTTCCATTTCCGCTGCATGAACAGCTGAATCATCGTCAGTACCAGCACGATGGCAAACAGAATTACAGCGCTCGCCGCGGCACGACCAAGCTTCCACTTAACAAAGAACGCATCATAAAGGTAATACACGACCGTATAGAGCGAATAGGCCGAACCCGGTTTACCGTTAAAGAGTGGGAACAGCTCCGTAAACACCTTGGAGGCTGAAATCATGTTGACGATTAAAGTCAGCCCTATGGTCGGCGCGAGAAGAGGCAGTGTGATGCGGTAAAAAATCCGCCCGCCCTTCGCACCGTCTGCACGCGCAGCCGTATAATACTGCGGGTTTACGTTTTGAAATCCCGCAAGCAGCAAAATCGTCGTAAACGGTATCATGCTCCACACGCCATAGATAACCAGCGCCGCGAGGTTATAATTGGGGTCATTCAGCCAGTTAATAGGATCGATGTTAAAGAGCGAGAAAAAGTAGTTGATTAAACCGTAGTCAAAGTTGAACAGCCACTTCCACACGAGGCCGATTGCCGTTACGGAGGTGACCATCGGCAGGAAATAACAGGTCTGAAAAAATCCTTTCAGCTTGACGTTGTTGTTAAGAAGCGATGCTATAAGAAGTGATAGCGCAGTTGCAATCGGTACAACAATAACGATGTACAGACAGGTGTTCTTAAGACCGTTTAGAAAATTCGGATCGCCGATGACATTTTGATAGTTCTCCAAGCCAAACGCGCTGAACTCGCCCGAGAGAACCTTGTAATTTTCCTTAAACGAAATCAAAAACACGTTGATGAACGGGTATAGCGCAAAGAGTATAATCCCAATCATAAACGGCACAAGAAAAGCGGCAGGCTCCAAAAAGGTTTTTGCCTTGAGTATTTCACCGTCCTTACCGGTTTTTTTTGAAAACCGCTTCATGACAATCTCTCCCCCGTTTCTGCATCAAAGAGGAACACCCCACGACGTTTTAGATCAATGTCGATCTCGTCGCCGATGTTGAGCGGATAGTCGGCGCTGATAAAGCCGCGGCAATGCTGTCCTTCAATTTCAAGCACAGAGAGCTCATCCTTATTGATGGAATAGCGCTCAAGTACACGTGCGCGCAATGCCTTATCCAAAGCCGGCACAACAATGCTTTCGGCACGCACGGCAAGAATTGCTTTTGTACCGTTAGTAACCTCCCGGCGAAGCGGAAGCGTATAGGTGACGTCAGAACCATCAAAACAGAATTTGCCGTTTTTGATGAAGCCGTGCAAAGAGTTAATCGGCGGTGAGCCGAGAAAGTCCGCGACAAAGAAGTTGCACGGCTCATCATACAGCGCCCGAGCAGAATCCTGCTGCTGCAAAACGCCGAGTTTTAATAGAATAACCTGATCTGCAATGGAGGAAGCCTCCTCCTGGTCATGCGTGACAAACACGGTAGTCACTTTTGAAGCGCGCTGTATGCGGAGTATCTCCTCGCGCATTTCAACACGCAGTTTGGCATCGAGGTTTGATAGCGGCTCATCCAGCAGCAAAAGCGCCGGCTCCTTTGCGAGCGCACGCGCAATGGCAACGCGCTGCTGTTGACCGCCCGAAAGCTCGCTGGGCTTTCGACCAAGAAGCTCTGAGATGCGGACAAGCTCCGCTAATTCTTTTGCACGCTCAACGCGCTGCTTCTTTGGGATGCGTTTGATTTCCAAAGGGAAGCAGATATTTTCGAGCACCGTCATGTGCGGATAGAGCGCATAATTCTGAAAGACAAGCCCTACATTGCGTTTTTCAGGCGGCAGATCCGTGACGTCTTTATCTTCAAACAGTATACGTCCGCCGCTGACCGGAAGAATGCCTGAGAGCATGTTCAAAACGGTCGATTTGCCGCAGCCGGACGGGCCGAGAAGCGCAATCAGCTTGCCGCTTTCAATTGTTGCGGAAAGGTCGTTCACAGCGATCATACTGCCGAATTTCTTTGTCACATGACTTAGAGCAACTTTCATTGTTTCACCTCAAAATTTCCTCAATCGCCGTTCCGTCCGTATCGGGCATGGTGAACCCCAACATCCGTGCCATCGTCGGGGCCTCATCTACCATCGAACGTCTTTTTACCACGGCGCCCGGCATTACGTTAGGCCCTGCGGCCAGAAACGTTGTGACCTCCTCGCGTGTGGGGCTGCCGCCGTGTGTTGCCGCACCGACCTTATGGTTGCCCGGGATTTTGCTCCCGTAGATGCCGGGAAGATCGTACCGTTCGCCAAAGGAAATCGGCAGCCGGCTTTCAAGAATAAAGTCGAAAGGCCCGTCCACATGGTAAGTGGCCTTTGCCTCCTCGCGATCCATCACATAACTTAGCTGTATACGCGGATCATCTTTGAGCGACTCGAGATATGTGCGAACGCGTGCTTTCATTTCAAAATTATCCGGATTACCAAGCTCCACGTACGCGGCAAGACCTGTGGAGTGGAGGATCGCATCAAACGACTCAAGTGTACCGTCCGCTCCGACGCGGATAAAACCGTTATCACGAAGCAGCACGTTTAAGTGAACCACATCTTGTATGTCTGTCTGCCCGTGGTCGCCGAGGATGACGATGTTCGTCTCAGAAAGTGTTCCCTTGCGGTTAAGCGCTTCTATCAGGCTCCCGAACTCCTCATCGTGCTTGCGAAGCTGATTTTGTACATGCTCGTTGTGCACGCCGTAGAGATGGCGGCTGCCGTCGAGGTCGCACATCTTGACGAGCATCACGTCCGGCTGCTCATAATCCTCGAGGATGTCAAGCGCAAGCGCCATGGTCAATAGATCAAGGGATCGATCCGGCCCCTTGATGTAGCGTCCGTGCTTGTAGAAATACCGTTCGATAAGTTCCTGCGTGGCGGTTCCCTTGAGCCATTGCTCCGGCTCCCATCCCACATAGTGGTACGGTACGATCATGGGCATGTTCAAATCGTACTTCGCTCCGCCGGATACGGGCCAAGATATCGAACAGGTACTAAGCCCTTTCTCCCCCGCGTAATCAAGCAGCGTGGGTACCAAAACGTCCGATTTCATACAATGCCAGGGTTGTCTAAAATGTCCGCCTCTACGCATGATTTCGTTGTTTCCAATCCCGTGGCGATCCACATAGCACCCCGTAAGAATCGATGTGTGGCAGCAGTAGGTAAGCGCAGGCCACACAGGCTCGATGCTCTCAACGACAGCTGCGTTTTTAAGGAACGAGCCGAAATGCGGCATATCGCGCATCGCTTCAACATCGCTCGCGCACAGTGCATCTATACAAAATACAAGCAGTTTACTCATTTGACCTCCGTTATATCGAGCGGGGAAAACACATGGTTGTCCAAGGTGTATTCGTGGTACATCGCAGGAAGCAGCTGCACACCGTCTTTGGGAAGCAATCTTTCCGGGTTGTAGGAATGGCACGGAATCAGCACCTTCGGATTTACCGTATCCACAAAATACTTAACCTGCTGCGGATAACCATGTCCGAAGTAATTATCGCAAAAACACGTCATGTAAGCAAATCCCGCCTTGTCGATTACCCTTTTCATGTTTGCATACGCAGGGTCGAATGCGCCAATCGGTATGCCGTCTGCATGGAGATATACGCCGTCCGTGTTTGGCAGGCTGAACAGCTCCATAATATGTTCATAGCTGTTTTGTATCATATAACCGCGCGGATTCGCACAGATTTCGTCCAATGTGACCACCGTACAGTGGGCAAGAAGCTCCAGCATCCAAGGTGCGTTGCGCTCCGCCTCACAACGCGGAGAATCAGGTATGTAAACGTATGGTTTTATACCGAAAAACTTATAAACTATGTAGGCGGCATCCGGCTCAAACGCGCAGATGCGGTTTGTTTTTTCCGCCCATTCTAGAAAATGCGCGACATCGTCCATTTCGCGTTGGTAGTAGTTGAACACGCAAAGCCCGGGGAGATCCTTCAAGCGGTCGAAAAGTCTCTCGTAATATTCCTGTTCGGAAAGCATCCCATTAGGGATTGCAGGATCCGGCAAAATATCTTTTGCGTCAAGGGAGGGTACCATCAGTTCCAGTACGCCGTCCATGAAGGCTGTGCAGTCGCACAGCATCACGTCTACACCACGCTCTTTTATCAGCTCCATCTGGCGGATCGTTTTATCCGCTTGCGTGCCGTGCAGGCATAGATCCCCCGTCCAATGGATGGTGCCGTCGGGCGTTGTAATCAAGAAAGCAAAATCGAAATAGCTTGTGTCGCGGCAAAGAATCGGCAGTACCTCAATAGCTCCGACTTGAATCGGTTCAAAGGGAACATTGTCTCGGTAGTCTCGCGTAAGCGTTTCGACGCCATACCCCGTCGCTTCAAGCGCCCTCTCAATGATTTGCGCGTTATGGTGCATATAGACAGGCACCTCAGGTGCTACCGTACCGATGAATGCCATATGATCAAGATGCAGATGTGTGATAAATACCGCTGTATTCCATTCGGATTTCTCCGCGCTTACAAGCGGAAAATCGCCGAGATCCTCACGGCGATAAATTCCGTCAATGCGAGGCAAAAGGCCCACACGCAGCTTATCGCGCACCCAGTTTTTCCTGCGCGGTTCAATCTTTCCGTCGAATACGGCAGTAGAGGGGTCGTAAGCCGATCCAAACTCAAATATCACACGGTCCTTTCCGTAGCTGACAGAAGCGTTTACCCCGCCGATCGTGCGGAGTCCTGAATACATTGTAAATTTCGTTACTGTTTTTTCCATGGCTCTTCCACCTTTATGAAGCGGCCGCAAGAGCGAGTTCACGCGCTTGCGGCCGCCCGGAGCTGTGTTTAGTTGTCGTTGAGCGCAGCGTTGCACGCTAAGATAAAGTTGTG
>JAEZLG010000266.1 GCA_023435855.1 Bacillota bacterium
TTTTTTTCATTATAGCATGGTTTTTTCTTCTAACCCATAGGCTTTACCGTTGGCCCGTCCAATATGGCACCGTCTATCGTGAAACGCGAGCCGTGGCAGGGACATTCCCATGCGGTATCGTCTGCATTCCATTCAAGCCTGCACCCAAGGTGTGAACAGCGCGACGGGAGTATATGAGGTTTACCGCTTGCATCGCGGTAAACGCATACCCGCATACCTTCAAGATCCGCAAGCGCAGCCTTGCCGCGCTCCACGTTCGGGAACGCTTCCTCCGGAACCGAATAAAGGCCTTTTAAAAGCCCCGATACGCTTTCCCCAACATCGGACGCGAGGTTTTTTGCGCTGGGTGCAAGCACAAAACGCGCGGGCGAAAACACCTTCAATGTTTCCTTTCCCTCTGCAATCATGGAGCTTAGAATATCCGCTGCAACCATGGCACTTGTCATGCCCCATTTGTTGAAGCCGGTGGCGACATACCAGTTATCTTCCGTCTCACTGTAGAGACCGATATAGGGCACGTTATCGACGGAGCGGCAGTCTTGCGCGGACCATTTCACGATAAGCTCAAGATTTGGCCAAAACGGGCGCGCTTGCGAAAGAAGGTTCAAATATCTGCTGCCTGCAGGATTTTTCCCCGAGCGGACGTCAAATCCACCGAACAAAAGCGCATCTTTACAAGGCCGAAACGTGAGACCGTTGTCGTTTTCGTCCACGTACATACCTTTTATCTCGTCGCAGCCGCGAAGTGCCGAGAGAAACGAACGCTGCTGGCTCATCCGTAAAAAGTAATACCCCGGGGCGTTAACGATGGGATAGCGGCAAGCAAACACAACGCTCTTGAAATGTACGCTGCCCTTGTTCGTATACACAGTGTTGTCCTTCACCTCGACGACGCGCGAATTTTCAAACACCGTCAGCTTTTCCATAATTGCGTACAAAAACTTGAGCGGGTGGAAATGTGCCTGGTTTTTAAGCCGAACTGCCCCCAATGTGGAAAAAGGCAGCTCCTCGGTTTTACTCACATAGGATGCATCCAAGTCCAGCCGCTTCATGGCCTCGGCCTCTTCTTTGAGTTCGTCCACATCGCGCATAGAATAGACATAAGAATCTGCAATTGTAAAGTCGCATTCAATCTGCTCTTTATCAATGATTTTTTTGATCTGCTTTAGTGCCCGCGTATTGGAAGCTGCATATTCCTTTGCGCGATCTTTATTCAAATCCGTAATGAGCTTTGCATACAAAAGCCCGTGCTGTGCGGTAATCTTGCCCGTGGTGCCCCCCGTGGTGCCGCTGCCGACTTTATCCGCCTCTAAGATGACGGACTCGATGCCCTTTTCTTTGAGTTTGTACGATACAAGCGCTCCCGTGATACCGCCGCCGATAATGACGACATCCGCATCGTGCTCGCCTGTCAGTTCTTCGTTTTCCTTCTCCTTTTGCACCGTTTGGTTCCAATACGTTTCCATAGCCGCCTCCATAAACACATTTTCACGTATTTTAGGATGGATGTCGTTCCTTTCGTCTATGCGGGCGGTTTGGCTGTATGCTATACTTTTCTTTATATAGGAGGGATGTACCATGAAAAAAATTGCTATGGAAGAAGCGATGAGCGAAGCTTCAGCCCAGCTCAAGGAAGGCGCTTTCTTGATCGCGGGCGATGAAATTTTAAATGCCATGACCATTGGTTGGTGCCAATGGGGCGTTATATGGGAGAAGTCGATTTGCGCGGTGTTTGTGCGAAAATCACGTTATACCTATGATTTGATGCAGTCGGGTCTGTTCACGGTATCCGTACCCAAAAAAGGTACCATGAAAAAAGAGCTTGTCTACTGTGGCAGCAAGTCCGGACGCGACGTAAATAAGGCGCAAGAGCTTGGGTTTACGTTCACCTCCCTTGGCGACGGCCTTGTACCTGCCCTTAATAGCTGCAATATGCATTTTGCCTGCAAAACTTTGTTTCATACGGATTTTGATGCGGAAAAGATGCAAAAAGATATGGATCAAACGATTCTGAAGCGCTTTTACGGTGCAAACCAAAAATTAGGTAACGGCGACCCCCACACAGTATTCTTCGGCGAGATCGTAGGGGCGTACAGGGAATAAAAAGAGGCGGGATGATTTCATCCCGCCTTAATTTGTAATACGCTACTCACATGCGGGCGGATACTATCCGCCCCTACAGGGGGTACGGGGAGTACGGGGGAGCTACCTCTGCCTCCGGGGATTATTAAGGGGCCAAAACCCCTTAATCTTACTCCGGCTTCGGCGACATGTGCGCCGAAACGGATGAAAGGCGAAGCCTTTCGTTCCTTCCACATCCGCCGCCCGGGAGAGACGACAGGCTCGACAGGCGGATGTGCAAGCCCTCTCGCAAAAAAGGCACAGCCGTTTTTGCGAAAGCGAAGCGCCTCAACCAAGTGACCGCAGGTCACTTGTTTGACCGCGAGGCTAGCCCTCGCGGTGTATCGGCATACTCATACACCTCGGGCCGCCGCGGCCGCGGGCAAGCTCGCTGCCCGGGATGGCATTCACTTTTACGCCTGCCCTCACGAGAAGCTCGTTGGTCACGTCGTTGCGGTCATAGGTAATCACGTTACCGGGCGAAATGGTAAGCGAGTTTGAACCCATATTCCAATGCTCTCGCGCTGTGGCAATGGGGTCATCACCGCCTACGCGGATGAGCTTAACGGCGGAAAGCTTTAAGGTTCGCTTTAGCATGTCATCTAACGATTCGGTCACACATGAAACGTTTAAGCCGCCATTTGCGGTAAGCTCGTATATCTCACATTCCTTGTTGGCAATATACGGATGCACAAGAAATTTATCGTAATCCACCATTGTGAAGAGCACGTCAAGATGCATGAATTTTCGAGAGCGGGGGTTGTTAAACAAAAGTATGCGCTCGTAGCCCTCTTTGAGAAGCCTGTTTGCAACGCTTTCCACCGCGCTCACACAGGTGCGCTCGCCGCAGCCTATGGCAAGCGTTTTATCGCTTAATACGAGTACGTCGCCGCCTTCGATTTTGTAACCCGGTTCACCGTCGTACCAAAGTGGCACTTCATGTTTTGTAAAGCGCGGATGGTATTTATGGATGTAGCGAAGCACCAGTGTCTCACGCATGCGGGAGGGCTTGCTCATGGAGCTTATGATCATGCCATTGCCTATGCATACGCCGATATCGCGCGTGAAGTAGGCGTTGGGCACGGGATCGGTTATAAAGGGATAAGGTTCGTTCACAAGAAGCTGTATGGGCTTATCTGCAAGTGCGTTAAGGTCTTTTCGCATAACGCCCTTGGATACTTCAAAAAATAGGCCTTTTGTATCCTTTTGTAAAAGATACTCCCGCACGGCACGGCGAAGGCCCTCTCCGGGAACACCGGCAGCGGCAATATAATCGTCCACAAACGGTTCGCGCGCTTCGGGATGTGTGGTAAGCGCCTCACAAAACAAATCCTTCAAATACAGCACTTCCACGCCGCTATTGCGAAGGGTGTCTGCAAAAACGTCGTGCTCCCTCTGCGCCGCCGGTACATAAGGTGTGTCCTCGGCAAGCATCTGTTCGAGGTATTCAGGTATGATCTGCGCGACTTCAATGTCCGGCCGATGCAACAGTACACTTTTTAGTCTGCCGATTTCGGAAGATTGATTAACGAAAGCTTCCATGGTTCCCCCGGTTTGCATATTCTTGTTGTATATACAGTTTGATTATACATGCTTGCCAATGTGAAGTCCAGCATAACCGCGTGCCCGAGTCGAGAAAAAACGTATATATTTTGGGCGAAGCTTTCAAACTTAATATATTCACGCAAAACTATGCTGTTTTCTTGCTTTCCGGATGTATTTGGAATATAATTAATTTTGAGGGAGGAAAATTCTTTTTTAGGTTGCCTTACTCGGTTTTAGGCGTTTAGCCCCTCAAACCTTATGCTCTATGAAACCCGTCGAGCAAATGCTCGAACCATATAAAAACTACTATTAGGAACAGGAGAAAGAATAATGGCAAGGATCTATAACTTTTCCGCGGGTCCTTCGATGCTGCCGCTTCCCGTGCTTGAGAGCGCGCGCGACAATCTGATGGATTACGAAGGTTCCGGCATGTCCGTAATGGAAATGAGCCACCGCTCCAAGGTGTACGACAGCATTATCGTACAGACGGAAGCATCCATGCGCAAAGTCATGAACATTCCCGATAACTACAAGGTGTTGTTTTTACAAGGCGGTGCCACACTGCAATTTGCCATGGTGCCCATGAACCTGATGACCAAAAACGGCAAAGCTGACTATGTATTGAGCGGCAATTTCTCCTCCAAGGCCTATGAAGAAGCACAAAAGTACGGCAATGCTCGTATCGCCGGCTCCACTAAGGACGAAAAGTTCTGCCGCGTCCCGCAGCAGAACGAGTTGGACCTCGATCCCGAAGCTGACTATGTGCACATCTGCTACAACAACACCATCTACGGCTCCCGCTTCAACTATATCCCCGATACGGGCAATGTGCCCCTCGTAGCCGACCTTTCCTCCTGTATCGCGAGCGAGCCCATCGATGTAAGCAAGTTTGCCCTTATCTATGCCGGCGCACAAAAGAACATAGCACCCGCGGGCCTTACGGTTGTTATCATCCGCGAAGACCTTCTTGGGAAAGCTATGCCCAACACGCCCGTCATGATGGATTATTCCATCCTTGCCAAGAATGACTCCATGTACAACACACCTCCCTGCTGGTCCATCTATATCTGCGGGCTCGTGATGAAGTGGCTTGAGAGCATCGGCGGCGTTGAGGAAATGAAGAAGATCAATGACAAGAAAGCCAAGCTTCTTTACGACTGCATCGACAATTCCAAGCTCTTTTCCTGTGCCATCCAAAAAGAAAGCCGCTCTATCATGAACGTGCGCTTCTCCACCGGCTCTGAGGAGCTCGATGCGAAGTTTGTAAAGGAAAGCGCAGCGGCCGGCATGTCAAACCTCAAGGCGCACCGCTCCACCGGCGGACTACGCGCTTCCATCTATAACGCTGTGCCTTACGAGGGTGTTGAGTACCTCGTGAACTTTATGAAGGAATTCGAGAAAAACAACGGCTAACGGAGGAAAATGTTATGCGTATTTTAGCAACTGACGGAATGGATAAATCCGGCATTCTCGCGCTCAAGGAAATGGGCCACGAGGTTGTTGAACAATTCTATTCGCCCGAAGAGCTTTCGGTTAAAGCGCGCGAATTCGACGTGCTTGTCGTGCGTTCCGCCACCAAGGTGCGTGTTCCCGTCATCGACGCGGTGAAGGGCTCCCAATTAAAGCTCATCATCCGCGGCGGCGTAGGTGTCGACAACATCGATGTGGATTATGCCGAGGCAAACGGCATTGCCGTTCGCAACACCCCGCGTGCAAGCTCCGACTCCGTCGCTGAGTTGGCGCTCGCGCATATGTTCTCTTGTGCACGCTTCATCAGCATCGCCGGCCACACCATGCGCGAAGGCAAATGGGAGAAAAAGGCCTACGGTGCCGGTATTGAACTTTCGGGCAAAACCATTGGCATCATCGGCTATGGCCGCATCGGACAGGCGCTCGGCCGCCGCTGCATGGCGCTTGGTATGACAGTACTTGCCTACGACGTGTATAAGATCCCCTCGCTCGAGTGCGAGAGCATGAAGTATGTGGAGTTACAAGAGCTCTTCGAAAAGTCCGACTTTGTGTCGCTGCATACCCCAAGCCTCGAAGGCAAGCCCCTCATCAACGCGGAAACCATCGCCACAATGAAGACGGGCGCTGTCATCATAAACACCTCGCGCGGCACCAACATCGATGAGGCGGCCTTAATTGAAGCGCTCGACAGCGGCAAGCTTCGCGGCGCAGGTATCGATGTGTATGCCGAAGAACCCAGCAAGAACGAAGCACTTCTCAATCACCCCAAGATATCCTGCACCCCGCATATCGGTGCAGCTACCGGCGAAGCCCAAAAGCGCATCGGTGCCGAGATTGTGGAGCTCATCGTGAACTTCGGTAAATAAATTAAATTCAAAGCAAATGGCTGTTTCGAGTTTTCGAAGCAGCCATTTTTGTTTCTATCCTATGCGTATCATAACAAAAAGAAGTCACACCGTTTCCGTGTTTTTCTTTACCGAATCGGTCGTGCGTTAGATAGTGCCCGTTCTGCTTCCGCGCGGTAACGCCTTGATACAAAAATACGGTAAACAAACAACGGCGTGCTGCCTTCCTGTGTTTGCTGAGGCATATTAAAGCGCATATAATCTACAGCATAACGCCCCTGCATATAGGTAGGCTTACTTTTTATGGTTTCTACGGTATATCGAACATCCGCTGCCTTGAGTGCAGCCTCGACTCTTGCGCATTCCTGTGCGTTGGAATCCGTAAAAACAGGTTTCCCGTAAATTAGCCGCAAATAGCTACCGCTGGAGGATGACAGGAGCACAAATGCTGCTAAAATAACGCCGCCGACCAAATACATAAGCCAATACACGTATTTAGCCCTCCCTTATGC
>JAEZLG010000267.1 GCA_023435855.1 Bacillota bacterium
GTCCCGTTCATCGGTCCTGACCCGAAAACATTCCCGGCTCTCATCCAAGATTTCGTCGTTAACATCGGCGTAATCAGAATCAGTTTTCTTCGTATTATTACGATTGGTCTTTCTTTAGTAGCAATGGTTATCCTTTATTCGGTAATCTACAAATCCAAATTTGGCACCCAGATGCGCGCTGTTTCTTGCGACAAGGACGCGGCAAGCCTTATGGGAATTAACATCAACAAGGTTATCTCCCTTACGTTCTTCATCGGTGCGGCACTTGCCGCTATCAGCGGAGCGTTTTATGCAAGCAGTTACCCGGTGCTTCTGCCAACAATGGGCGCAACGCTTGGCAACAAGGCTTTTATCGCAGCTGTCTGCGGCGGCATAGGGGACATACGCGGAGCGGTGCTCGGAGGCTTTGTAATAGGAGTCTCAGAAATTTTCGTTTCCGCATTCTATTCCGAGTTCTCTTACGGCTTTATCTTCGTGATTCTGATCATCATTCTGCTTTTCAAGCCCGAAGGCCTGCTCGGCAAACCGATGATCGAAAAGGTGTAAGCTTATGGCAAACGTATTGACATGGACAAAAAAACGCACGGAGATCATTTTGATCCCCCTGCTCTTCTTTGTGCTCTCCTTTCTCAGAAAGGAGAAGGTACTCGACAGCTACCTCATGCAGGTGATCATGCTGAGCTTCATCAATATCATGATGACCGAATCGCTCAACATTCTCAACGGCATGACGGGTCTATCCTCTCTCGGGCACGCCGGTTTCATGGCGGTAGGCGCCTACACAGCTGCCTACTTTACCTCGGTGCTTCTTGATACGAGCGTTATGTCAACTGCAGCCCAGACCGGGATTTTTCTTGGCGCAACCCTGATTGGCGGTTTAATTGCCGCATTTTGCGGACTCCTCATCGGCGTCCCGACACTTCGCCTGCGCGGCGACTATTTGGCAATCGTTACCCTGGGCTTTTGCGAGGTGATTCGCGCTCTGATGCGTATACTAAAGGTCACCGGCGGCGCAATGGGCCTAACGGGTATCCCCCAATATGCCTCGCTTCTGTGGGTATATGCCTTTATGATTCTGGCGATTTATATCTGCAGGAATTTTATGGACTCCTCGTACGGTCGTGCTTGTATGGCCATACGTGAAAATGAAATTGCTGCGAGCACCATGGGCATCAATGTTTCGCGTTACAAGGTGATCGCATTTATCACTTCAGCGTTCATTGCGGGTATCGCAGGCAGTATGTATGCGCATCTGTTGCGGTATCTGCACCCGGACGTATTCAGCTATGCTAAATCAACCGACTTCCTCGTATATCTCTATGCGGGCGGCGTAGGCAGCATCAGCGGTGCCCTGTTGGGCGGCTTTTTCCTAACATTGTTACCGGAAGTTTTGCGGTTCATGTCGGAATGGCGCCTGGTCATATATGGCGCACTGCTCCTGTGTATCATCTTGTTTAGACCTGCTGGTCTCTTTGGCGGTAAGGAATTTGCCTTCCTGAAGCTGAAGACGGGCGGCGTCAAGGTGTATGGTTTCTCATCGCTGAAAAACATCGGCAAAAATAAAAAGAACAAAGCTGAGCCGATGGGGGAGGAGCAAAAATGAGCGTATTAAAGGCTGACCATATCAGCATTCAATTCGGTGGCCTTCGCGCTGTTGACGATTTCTTCCTCGAAATTGAAGAAGGTAGCCTCGGGGCGATTATCGGCCCGAACGGTGCAGGCAAAACCACGGTGTTTAACATGCTTACGGGGCTTTATGCTCCCACCGAGGGCGAAATTTACGTAGATGGTAACTCTATGAAAGGTAAAAAACCACATGAGTTTACCCAAGCGGGCCTGGCGCGTACGTTTCAGAATATCCGCTTGTTCGGCAGTTGCTCGGTACTTGATAATGTAAAAACCGCGCACACTATGCGGTGTAAGTATGGCTATACAAACATGCTGTTACGCGGCAAAAAGTATAACGCGGAAGAAAACCGCATTACAGAGGAATCCATGGCACTGCTTGAACTTTTTGATCTTGCGGATAAAAAAGATCTGTTTGCGAAAAATCTTCCCTACGGCGAACAGCGTAAACTTGAGATTGTGCGCGCGCTCGCCACAAAACCCAAGCTGCTTCTGCTCGACGAGCCGGCAGCGGGTATGAACCCCAACGAAATTGACGATATCATATCGTTGATCAAGAGAATCAACAAAGAAATGAACCAGACCATTCTAATGATCGAGCATCATATGAAGCTGGTCATGGCGATTGCACAATACATCAAGGTCATCGACTTCGGCATCACCATTGCGGAGGGCTCACCGGAGCAGGTAAGGAATGACCCCAAGGTGATCGCCGCTTATTTGGGAGGTAATCCGGATGCACATGCTTGATGTACGGAACCTTAGCGTCAGCTATGGCGCGATTAAAGCCGTAAAAGGGATTGACTTTCACGTAGACGAAGGAGAAGTCGTTTCGTTGATCGGCTCAAACGGTGCGGGTAAAACAACTACTCTTCGCACGATTTCCGGGCTTGAACGCGCCCGCTCGGGCGAAATCCTGTTTCAGGATAAAGATATTACCCGAATTTCACCGCATGACATAGTGGGGATGGGTATTACGCATATACCGGAAGGAAGGCGTATCTTCACAAACCTCACCATTATGGAGAACCTGCGCATGGCTGCAAGCCTGCGCAAAGATAAAGACTGCGTCAAGCGGGATATCGATACGGTGTTCGACCGTTTCCCCCGCCTGAAGGAGCGTATGAATCAGCCGGGCCTAACACTTTCGGGCGGCGAACAGCAGATGCTCGCCGTAGGCCGTGCTATGGTCACACGCGGCAAGCTCATCATGATGGATGAGCCCTCCATGGGACTAGCCCCCATGATCGTGGAGGAAATATTTAACGTAATCTGCGAACTCAGCAAGCAAGGATGTACCATTTTGCTTGTAGAGCAAAACGCATTTATGGCACTGCAGTACGCAAACCGCGCCTATGTATTGGAAACAGGCAATGTGGCGCTTGAAGGGCCCGCAAACGAAATGCTTAAAAACCCGCGCGTAAAGGAAGCCTATCTTGGCACCTAAAATTATGTAGGCAGCTCCCAAAGGGGGCATATTGAACAAAGAGGCGGCAAAGTATGACAAACGGCGAAGAGCAAAACCGAAGAAACGAAACTACGGACGGCAGAGACACCACCTACGGTTCAGACTTCGCCTTCCGCATGAACCAAATTGACGAACCCAAATGGAAGCGCTACAGCCTGCTTTTTGGAAGCCTCTTAGGCTTTTTGATGGGTGCTGTGCTGTTTCTTCTGCCTGATTCGCTGCTTGCAGAATCGGCGAGGCTCGTGGTTGTTTTTGTGGTTGCCATACTGCCCATACGCTTTTTTGAGCAGCGGGCTGAGCGCAGCATACGCTTTGCAAAAATCTGCATGGCGGTGAGTTTTCTAAGCTGTATCATCGTTTATGCCATTTATCTGCTGCTAAGTTAAAAGAGTAAGACAAACATGCCGCGCGCAGGCTTACCTGCGCGCGGCATTTGCTTGCCGGGAATTAGCCAAACGGAACCTAAATGCAGCAAAAACATACTCAAGCATATGACAGCAAATGTAAGAAGAAGGGATGATAAGACGAAGCCGGAAGGCGCAATCGTTAATGTGTTTGGAAGCTTAGTAGCCATGTAGTATGGGATAAAAACCCTAAATACGGGAAGTATAACTCTTTGAAAGGGAGGTTATATGTACCGAAAATTATCGATTGCCGTTTTAATTGCTTCACTTGTCCTAGCCGGAATCATAGCGTTGTCGGAATTCCTTGGTATCTCTACCCTCGGCGTTAGAATAACTTTGGCACAACTGGTTATCCATGTTCTTGTAGGGCAAGCTGCCGGATTTTTGCTGATGGTTATAACACAAGGCATTACAAGTATAAGAAAAATGAACTTTATAGTTCTTGGCAGTTTTTACGGGGTAATTGCTTGGATCGTACTAATATTGGTTAACTCCGCACAGGGCAATATGCAAGCGCCGTGGACAAAAGGTTTGGCTACAGTAGTCGTAAGTCTACTTGCATTTGTTGTATTTGGGTTGATATTAGCCTACATAACGAAAAAATACAGAGAGCAAATTGCCGGGACTTAAAGGATAGTTAAGTTTCTTATCTCGGAAAAAAACCCCGGAGAATTAAAATATATCAACTTTATCAAATCTTTGTAAATCGGAAATGCATACCCAATTTCCCCATGTAATTTTCGTCCGACATAAGACAGTACATCACTCCTCCGGGCTGCTCCTTTGCGCTGTTCTTTTTATCTCCAGGAAAAGAGCACATGCAATCCAGA
>JAEZLG010000104.1 GCA_023435855.1 Bacillota bacterium
GCACCGCCTCATACAGTACGACCTCGACACCCTTGCTTATCTCCAAGGTGACCACAACGGTCTGCTCCGCACCTGAAACATCTACATTATCTGCAATATCGGCGCTAAAATCTCCGAGCACGCTGCGATATGCCCAAAGCTCCACGAGGCCGTTGGGACTTGCTTCCATTGCCGCGGCAGGGTTTTGCTTAAACACAATCTCATCTTTCTCGCCGGATGCAGGTTTCGCAAATCTGAGCCATATATGGCTAAATCCATCTTCACGGAGCGCATAGAGCGCTTTATTGAGGATGGTATCCGTAACATTGGGCATTTCAAGCGTCACCTGCCCGGGTGTACCGCTTACCTGTAAGTCTACCGTATCGTTTTTTAAAAGCTCCGTGCCTTCCGGTGGGTTTTGCCCCACCACTTCCCCGTCGGGACGTTCACTTTCCACATATTCTATATTGCCTACCTTTAGAGACTGGTCTTCAATCTCAACTGTGGCAGCCGGGAGTGTCATCTCAAGAACGTTTGGTACTACGGCTCGATCGCTTCCGGAGCTTACGACCACGTTTATAATGTCACCGGGCTTACCGCGTGTACCGCCCAAAGGTTCCTGGCTGATGATAACACCTTCCTGATACTGTGTGCTCGTCTGATAGCTCTGCACAAAAATCTCAAAACCGCGAAGTTTCACAAGCTCCTCGGCATCTCCGATTTTTTTCTCCTCGACCGTCGGGATTATATAATCGTCCGTACCGTTTGTACCGCTGCCACCCCACGCTCGGATAATGAAAAACAACGCAGCAAAAAGCCCTATAAAGACAACAATTAAAAGCGCAATATTTAAAATCCCGTAACGGCGGGTGTGCTTTTCCTTATCCTTGCGCCTGATGCGAGCGAATTTCCCATGCGGCTCGCGAAGTGCGCGCTGTAAATCCGCACGCATTTCCACAGCACTATGGTAGCGCATGGAGGGCTTTTTACTGGTCGCCTTGACAATGATATCCGATAGCGCACGAGGAATCTTCGGGTCCGCCTCCATGGGTGTGGTGATCTCCTCATGAAGATGCTTTAGCGCGATTGCAACGGAGTTTTCCCCTCCGAAGGGTACCTCCCCTAAAAGCATTTCATAAAGCATGATGCCGCAAGAATAAATATCGCTTTCGGTGGTAACCTCATCGCCTCTCGCCTGTTCAGGTGACAGATAATGAACGGAGCCAATCACGTTGGTGCCGGCAAACGTGCGTGTGGTGGAGGCAACATCCCTCGCGATACCGAAATCCGTAAGCTTGGCCCTGCCGCTCGGGGTGATGATGACATTTTGGGGTTTTACATCGCGATGAATGATACCGCGCTCATGTGCATGGGAAAGCGCACTCAATACCTGCGATGCTACACTCACCGCCACGCGCGGGGAAAGTGCACCTTCGCGCTCGATAATTTCCTTAACGGTGCTGCCCTCTACATATTCAAGAACGATGTAGGGAACACCGTCGTCCTCACCTACGTCGTGCGATTTCACAATATTCTCATGTGAAAGCGACAATACCGCTTGCGCCTCGCGCTCAAAGCGTCTCAAAAATTCCGCATCCTCGAGATGCTCGTCTTTGAGCATCTTGACTGCGACGACCTTGTTTGTTTTTTGATCGACCGCCTTATAGACGTTCGCCATGCCGCCCGAGCCGATGAGCTCTACAATGCGGTACCTGCCTGATAGTACGATATCCGCCATTAGAGCACCTCCTTGTTCTTTACGAGGATGACGCTGATGTTATCGGCGGAGCCTCCGTAAAGTGCGCTTTCAACAAGCAAATCGCAGGCGGAGTTTAGATCGTCGTCTGCATCTCGCAGCAAACGCGCCATCTCGTAGTCGTCAAGCGAGCCGTAAAGCCCGTCCGAGCAAAGTAAAAGCGTGTCTCCCCGCTCCCATTCGCGCTTAAAGATATCGATCTTTTCATCCTCTCTTGTGCCGAGCGCACGGGTGATGATGTTGCGCCTGGGATGCACAGCGGCCTGCTCGGGCGTGATCTCCCCCGCTGCGACGAGCTCCGCTACATAGGAATGGTCGCGCGTGACCTGCTTTAATATCCCTTCGTGCATATGGTAAAGCCTGCTGTCACCTACGTTTGCTACAACGTACTTGGTTTGAAACACAAGTGCTGCAACCATGGTGGTACCCATACCGCGGCAGTTTCTGTCGCTATAGGCATATTCTAAAACCGCGTGGTTGGCCGCATTGAGAGCATTTAATAAAATCGCATCCGGTGTAGCCGCACCGCCTTTTCGCATTTCCGTTTCAACGACCGAAGTTGCGAGCCTGCTCGCTACACTCCCCGCGTTATGCCCGCCCATGCCGTCTGCTACGATAAAAAGGGATAGTTCGCCGCGCGCAGGCACAAACAAGCTGTCCTCGTTTTGATAGCGCTTCCCTGTTTCCGATCTTGAGGCGTAAATCAAGCGTCCGTCCCCCTTCCGTCACTTTGATGCACTTCAGAAATGCTTTTGAGCGCACGCCGCCGCAATTGGCCGCAAGCGCCTTCAATATCCGTACCCATCTCGCGCCGCACCGTCGCTGATATTCCCCTATTCATAAGCCATGCGGCAAATACTTGGGCGTGCTCACGCGTCACCCCGTCTAATCCGCGCTCCGGCACGGGGTTTAGCGGTATGAGGTTTACATGGCAGTTCATGCCCCGAAGCTTGTCCGATAGTTCGTCCGCATGTTCGCGCGCGTCGTTCACACTGCCAATTAAAGCGTATTCAAACACCACACGCCTGCCGGTCTTCTCTGCGTAGGTATTTGCCGCCTCTAAAAGCTCTTTAATGGGGTAACGGCGGTTGATAGGCATGATTTTATCGCGAATAGCGTCGTTAGGCGCATGGAGCGACACACTTAATGTCACATGTGGGGCTTCCTCCATGAAGCGGTAAATCATAGGCACAAGCCCGCAGGTAGATAACGATATATTGCGTGGACTTATGTTCATGCCAAATTTATCGCTGACAAGATGCAGGAATTTTACCACGTTTTCGTAATTATCGAGCGGTTCTCCGCTTCCCATAAGCACCACATTGGTAATTGCGCGCTCATGTTCTTTATCGTGGCCCACGTCGCGTTCCACAACGTTCAAAAAACCCAGCATTTCGCCTGCTGTAAGGTTCCTCACGCAGCCCTCGAGGGTAGATGCGCAAAACGCGCAGCCCATTTTGCAGCCCACCTGTGTGGATATGCAAAGCGTGTTGCCATAATGATAGCGCATGAAAACGCCTTCGACGAGGTTTTGATCTTCAAGTGCGAACAGATATTTTACCGTGCCGTCCTTAGCCGATATACGCTTATCGTATAAGACAGCGGAACCGTATGTCAAGGTTTCGAGCCTTTCTCGAAGTGTTTTGGGCAGGTTTGTCATATCAGCAGGCCGCACACCGCGGGAAAGCCACGAAAATACCTGTTTGGCACGGAATTTAGGCTCACCTAAGCTTAGTAGCAGGGTTTCAAGCTCCTCTATATTCATAGAGCAAATGCCTTCACTACCCATGTTTCACCATCCTCGCCACGAAAAAGCCCTCCGCCCCATCCAGGTGCGGGAAAATCTGAAGCATACCGCCATGCGCGCGCTCCTCTAAATGCTTAGGCACATAGGGTGCAAGACTCGAAAGTGAAAACTCGTCGTGCTCTTCTAAAAACGACTCAATCTGCGCTTGGTTTTCCGCGCGCGATACGGTGCAGGTAGAATAAACGAGCACGCCGTTTGGCTTCACATAGTTTGAGCAGGCAGAAAGTATGCTTTTTTGAAGCGCAGCAAGCCTTTTTACAGCCTCCTCGTCCTTGTTCCTCTTCGCATCGGGCTTGCCCCAAAGTCCTAAACCGGAACAAGGCGCGTCTATGAGGACTGCATCCATCTTTTCAATAAGCGCCGCATCCAAAACGGAGGCATCGTTTACGGCGACTTTCGCATTTTTTACGTGGAGCCGCAGGAGCGTTTTTTCCGTAAGCTCTACACGGTGCGGGTGGATATCCCATGCTGTTGCAGAACCGCTGCCCTCCATGATGGAGCTTATAAATGCGGTTTTTCCGCCCGGCGCGGCGCATGCATCGAGTACATTTTGGCATCCCTTAACATCAAGCGCTAAACAGGCGAGCATGGCTCCTTGGCTTTGCACGGCGACATTGCCTGATAGAAACGGTTGAAACTTCATCACATCAAGCCCGCGCTTAAGACAAAATGCTCTAGGCACAATCTTCCCGCGAGTAAACGAGAGGTTTCGCTCCTCAAGCTCGCGGATTAGTTCATCCTCTCTATAAGGGTATTGAACACGGAGCGTAATACCTCTGCCACGATAAGAGAGCATATCTTTAGTGAACGCCTCGCCATAGAGGCCGATGTATTCCTTAACTAAAAATAACGGAAAGCTAAACTCCACACTTAGCTGTTCTGCAATGCTGCCCGAAAGCGCAGCAGGTTCATCCTTCGCACGGCATACGCTTCGCATTACGGCGTTCACATAGCCGCTAAGCGAGGCTTTTCCAATCTCCTTTGTGAGCTTCACGCTCTCATCGCATGCAGCGCTCTCCGGTACATCCATGAACATTACTTGGCAGATGCCTAAGCGCAAAATACCGCGTATGGAGGCATGCAGCCTGCCCCGTGCATGGTTTTTCAGGATATTGTCGATAAACTTAAGCCGGTCGAGCACCGTATACACGAGCGCGCTTACCCACTTTGCATCGCGTTCTTCCATACCTACAAGTGCAGCTTTAAGGCGAAGGTTGGCATATGCGCCGCGGTCGGTGATATCCATCAGCGCCTCAAGCGCCTTGCGCCGCACGCTCATTGAAAAACCTTTCCGATAAGCGAACGCCCGCGTATAGCCGCCGAAGCTGCCATGCGCTTGCCGCCCGCAAATTGAAGCTCAATAATTTCTATAAGCTCATCTTTAGCGTTTACAAAAAGCCTGTCATTTTCTACAACGCATATACCGGGATTGCCTGTTGCTTTTACACCCGTGAGAAAAACCTTGTGCAGTTTTACCGTTTCCTCCTCCAAGAAGGCATATGCCCCCGGCCATGGCGTAACGCCACGCACAAGGTTATGCACAACTTTAGCGGACTTCAAAAAATCTACCTTCCCATGCTCCTTTTTAAGCATCGGGCATTTGGTAGCCATATCCGCGTTTTGCTTTTCGCGCTGCAGCGTGCCGTTTTGAAGCTTCTCAATCGTTTCTTTCAATAGCGATGCGCCTACAAAAGACAGTCGCTCCATAAGCTCCCCGCCTGTCTCCTCTAAGCCTATCTCAACCTCACGCTTCAAAAGCATGTCTCCCGTATCTAGGCCAACGTCCGTGAGCATGGTGGTAACGCCCGTCACCGTTTCGCCGTCGATAATCGCCCATTGAACCGGCGCTGCACCGCGGTATTTAGGCAAAAGGCTCCCGTGCACGTTAATGCAGCCATATGTGGGGATGTCGAGGTTTTCTTTTGATAATATCTGCCCGAAGGCCGCCGTCACCATGAGGTCGGGTTTAAACGCCTTCAGCGCTTCTATACCCTCCGGTAAACGTATTTTTTCGAATTGATAAATGGGCAGCCCGTATTTTACCGCGAGCACCTTCGTTGGCGGCGGCGTGAGCTCACCGTGCCTGCCCTTTGGCCTGTCCGGCTGGGTGAACACAGCGATCTCATGCCCTGCGTCGATGAGCATCTGTAAAGACGGCAGCGCAAATTCGGGCGTACCCAAAAAGGCGATCCTCATTCGTTCTTCTCCCCGCCGTTTTCTTCCTCTTCCTCGTCTTCGTTGAAGCCTTCAGGCGGTTCGGTGACGAGCCTTAGATATACCTGCCCGTTCAAATGGTCGAGCTCATGTTGTACGGCTCGGGCAAAATACCCCTCCGCTTCATACTCCTTCCATTCGCCATTGCGGTCCTGCGCGCGCACCTTCACACGGTGTGCACGTTCCACGTAGCCTCGCTTGCCCGGAAACGAGAGACAGCCTTCCATACAGCCTTCCTTTTCTTCGGACATCTCAATTATCTCGGGGTTGATAAGCTCGATAATCCCGTCACCCACGTCGATGACCACCGCACGGCGCAAAATACCAATCTGCGAGGCCGCAAGCCCTACGCCTTCGGCATCGTACATGGTTTCGGCCATATCTTCTAACAGCCCGTGTAGCTTCGTATCAAATTTATCGACCGGACGGCACGTCTTATAGAGACAGGGTGCATCGTCGGTAAATATCTTGCGTTTTGCCATTGCAGAATTCCTCCATTGTTGCTGTAACTAGTATAGCCTTTACAGGCGATTTTGCGCAATATTAACCGTATGAAGGTTAAAACATATCCCCCGGATTTACCTCGATAGCGCTCATGCACGGGTCGCGATGCTCATTTGCATAGGTATACACCGCGTTAACCGCTTCAGCCGCATTTTTGGTACGAGCGAGTTTGATGAGCGTTTGATAGCGGTACTGTGCGAGCTTTCGCTTAACGGGCGCTGCTGCGGAGAGCAGGAGCAAAAGCTCCTTCTCATTTGCTCCCTGCAACCTGTAGGCATTCAATATTGCCTCCTGCGCACCTAAAGCAAACGCGTCGCATGCCTCACGCGGCTTCTGTTCGTCCTCTCCCGTGAACAGCGCACGCAAAAACACCGAGAACGGCGGGAACATAGAGGCGCGCCGCGCAGCAATCTCATACTGATAAAACGACTCGTAATCATGCCGTGCGGCAAGAACAATCGCAGGATGATCGGGGGTATAGGTTTGTATCACAACGGTACCCGGTTTTTGTGCGCGGCCTGCGCGCCCGGCTACCTGCGTAACTAGCTGGAATGTTCTTTCGCAGCTTCGAAAATCCGGTATGTGGAGAGTAGCATCCGCCGCGATCACGCCAACGGCGGTTACATTGGGCATGTCTAAACCCTTCGCGACCATCTGCGTGCCGATGAGCGCCTGCGCTTCGCCGCGCTCAAAGCGGTTCAGAAGCTCATAATGCGCATTTTTCGTGCGCGTGGTATCGGTATCCATGCGGAGCGTTTTAACGCCCGGGAAATACTTTCGTATCTGCTCCTCTACCTGCTCGGTGCCTATGCCGAAATATTTGATATACGGTTTCCCGCATTCCGGGCAACTTTGCGGCACACGCGAGGTTTTGGCACAGTAATGGCATTTTAAAAGTCCGTCGGCCTTATGGTAGGTCATCGAAACATCACAGTCGACGCATTTCACCACATACCCGCAGCTCCTACATGAAACAAACGTAGAATAGCCCCTGCGGTTCATAAAAAGTATTGCCTGCTCACCTGCTTCAAAGCATTCCTTAAGCCGCGCATGCAAAAGTGCGCTCAAAATGCTGTTGTTGCCGTTTAAAAACTCCGTGCGCATATCCACGATAGCAACCTTAGGCATAGGGAGCTCGTTCACGCGCTCATTGAGCTTTAATAGCGTATACCGCCCGTTGATTGCTCGGTGATAGCTATGCATGCTCGGCGTAGCACTTCCCAATACAAGTGCCGCTCCCTGAAGTTTACAGCGTTTTGCGGCAACCTCTATGGCGTTGTAGCGCGGCACGGACTCTGACTGGTAAGAAGGCTCATGCTCCTCGTCGACCACGATCAGCTTTATGTTTTGAAGCGGTGCGAACACGGCGCTTCTGGCGCCGACCACCACGTCTACCTTGCCCAAACGTATGCGCCGCCACTCGTCGAAACGCTCACCCGCACTCAACCTCGAATGCAGAAGCGCCACGCGCTCGCCAAAGCGCGAACGGAAGCGTTCCATTGCCTGCGGTGTAAGTGCAATCTCAGGTACGAGCACAATGGCAGTCCCGCCCATGCCGATTACACGCTTCACGGCGTGCATATATACCTCGGTTTTACCGCTGCCTGTAACACCGTGCAGCAAAAACGTTTTGTCTCCCTGTTCAAGGCTTAATGCAATGCTTCCATACGCATTTTGCTGCGCGAAAGTTAACGGAAGCTCCTCATCGGGCACGATGCGCTTACCTTCAAACGGGCTTCTGAAAACCACATGCCCATCTTCCTGCAGGAAGCCTTTTTCGCATAATGCACGGATGGCCGCGGAGGAGTTGGGCACGAATGCTATGATATCCGCCGCACTCATAGAGGAATTGACACGGCATAAAAGCTCAAACACTTCCAGCTGTTTGGGTGCCTTGGGCGTACCGTCCGCTTTCATTAGCGACGTGCGAGCCTTCTCGCGGTCCAGCCCATTAGGTACCGCGAGCGTACGTATTTTCTTTTCCTTAATCCCACCGCCGCGAAGCTGCGCGGGGATCATAAGCCTTAATGCGTCCACCAAAAGGCAATGGTAACTGGCTTTCATCCATGCGGCGAGCTCAAGCTGTTCCTCTGTAACAACGCTATAGGGTTCAAGAGTTTTTAGTATGTTTTTAACGTGCAGTCCCGTGTCCTCGAGCGTTTCCGTAAGCTCCAGAACAAAGCCCTCTACGCGCTTGTTACCCGCCCCAAACGGCACGAGCACACGCCGTCCGGGTTCAACGGAAATTTCCTCCGGCACAAAATAGGTGAACAGCCTGTCCACATTGGAGTGGGCGATATCCACAATGACACGCGCGTACAGACGGCTCACCTCCTTTAAGTTACATTCTATAAATTATACCATATGCAATCACATTTGCGCGAAAAAGCATCCTCGTCGTCTACAAAAAGCGGCCATACTTACGTGCATGGCCGCCGGTGATGCATATGTCTTATTAGTTCAACACTGCGATTCCTATATTCAAATATGTGGCAAAGAAGATCCAAAGCAAATACGGCAGCATCAGGTATCCCGCGGCTTTTTTAATTTTGTAAAACCAAAGCATAGCCACGAATACCAAAACATCCAGCATAAGAATACCCACAAAGGCTAACCAATACCACGCAAAACGGAAAAATATGATTGGCCAGAGGAAATTAACAAACAGCTGAATCCAATATAATACGATTGCATCTTTGCGATTCGGCACGCGCGATTGGTAGATGATATATGCTGCAATACCCATAAGAAGATAAAGTACAGGCCAAACGACCCCGAAAAGCCATCCCGGCGGCGATAACGGCGGTTTCATGAACGATGCGTAAACTTGCCCTATGTTGCCGGACAATAGGCTGCCGAGCACACCAACAAGTTCG
>JAEZLG010000122.1 GCA_023435855.1 Bacillota bacterium
GTGTGAAGGTGTTCCACGATTATGCACACCATTCCTCAGAGATTAGCGCCGTTTTGGACGCCGCTTCTCGCTACCCGCACAAAAAGCTTTGGTGTGTGTTCCAATGCAACAGCTATACCCGCGCGAAAACGCTGTTCTTAGGCAAACTTTCCTGCTTTAAGCATGCCGACACCGTGCTCGTACCCGATATTTACCCGGGCCGCGAAAAGGACGACGGCAGCGTGCATGCGCGTGATATGGTAGAAGCTATTAATAATAGCGGCACAAAGGCAATCTATCTTTCCACCTTCGAGAATATACGCACCTGGCTTGATGAAAACGCACATGCCGGTGACATTGTAGTTACGCTTGGCAGCGGGGATGTATATAAGCAGACGTGGAAGTTGCTGTAAGAATAACCAAACGGTTAACCAAAGGAACGGCCTTGGCCGTTCCTTTTTTGTGCAGCAAATACACGAATGTTATCACATATAGTCGAAGACAAAACATGTAACACGGCTGTGAATGTTAAAAGCTAATAAATGAAATCAATGCGGCGAGGTGATTGCAAGTGTAACATGAGCGTGATATACTTGCAATGAGGTGATTTGTATGGTTGGACGTCGAATAAAACTGCTGCGCGAGGAGCGGAAAATGAGCCAGGCAGAGCTTGCAGCGGCACTTTCCTGCAGTCGCATGACCATCAACAATTACGAAACCGAAAAACGCGTTCCGGATATGGATTTTGCGCTTTCTGTGGCATCCTTCTTCGGCGTGACGGTGGAGTACCTTTCGGGACGCACGGAATTTCGCGATTCGGACGACATAGAAGTATCCGTACAGCGCGCTGAACAGCTGATGGAAATTACGCAGAAGCTTCCGCAGGGTGAAACACAGCGCTTGTTGTTCTACTTTACCAAAGCCCTCGAAAAGGCGCTTGAAACTGGGCTCGAGGATGCCGCAATCAGCGCACTTTCCGCCTGTGCCGTTCAGCTTCGCCGGCTTATGCTTGCCTATGAGGTAGCGCAAAAAGCCTCGTTTGTGCAAATGCAGGAGCTCCTAATAAGAAATGTACCTCACGCAACGGTGCGTTCTATAGCAAAGGACAAGAATACGGCGCTTAGCCAAAACATCTTTGAAACCGCAAAAGAATTCAGCACCGCCGCAGAACTCTTTGGCTCGGAGATGCAAAAAAAGCAGGATGCCGAGCTTGAAAAGATTCTTGATTAAAGCGAAATGAAGACGCGAGGCCTTCTGATATGCACTTGCGATTGACAAGCGCAAGTGTAAAACCTATAATAAATGTTGCTGTTTGTTACTTTAAACGAACAATAATCCAATGTCTCCGTAGCTCAGCAGGATAGAGCGTCCGCCTCCTAAGAGGAAGGAGTTCGTTTCTCAGGTGAGGGGAAAAACTAATTAAATATGCGCCTATAGCTCAGTTGGATAGAGCGTTCGCCTCCTAAGTGAAAGGCCCCGCGTTCGAGTCGCGGTAGGCGCGCCATAACCGCCGGATTCCTTTGGATATCCGGCGGTTTGCTTATTTGAAATACCTATAAGGGAAACGAATCCTTTTAAGGAGCTTGCTAATAGAGTGTAGGAATTTGCTAAGAGCTGTTATTATGGCGTTCCCGCAGATATTATTTGTGCTAAAGCCTTTGCAAGTTCTGGTGACTGCTGGAGCTGCGATATAAGGTTAGCAAGGTCTATACTCGGTGAAGGGTCATGTGGTGGCTCAACGTTTCGTAAATCAGGGTTGGCATAAAACATTGCTTCAAATCGTTGTGCGTTGATTTTTCTATCCTCATCAAGAATGCGCGAATATACCTCGGTAATCATATCAGCTTGAGCATGCCCGGTATCACCCTGTACTGCTTTAATGTCGCCGTGACTTAACTTGAGCTTGTAAGTCGTACTGGATGCACGAAGGGAGTGAAAAACGACATTAGAAAGGCCTTCTTCTTTTTTCAGCCTGTTAAACGCTTTTTCCAGTAATTTGATTTCCCAAGGCCGCCCATTCGGTTGCGCAATGACAAGGCCATAGTCTAAATATTCATCACCTAGAAATTCTTTCTGCTTCTCTTGCGCAGTTTTCCACTCTCGTAAAATGTAAGCTAAAGTTTTCGGTATCCATACCGTTCGCTTGCTTTTCTCTGTTTTAGGGTTTTTCAGGACCAAAATTGTTGCTCTGTTAGGCATATCCATAACAGGGGGGAACTTAAAAATAATGTCTTTATCCTTAAGAGCGTTCATAGCTTTAATGCTAACTCGCGCAAGCTCACGGTCAATGTCTATTCTTGCGTTATCGTTTGCAATGTCAGCATCCGAAATATGTAAACGAGGCCATTGTAGCCCAAGGATTTCGCCAGCCCTTGGGGAGCAGGCAAACGCGATATTCATACAAAGATACAGTAGATTATCCGAACAAGCTTTCATAGCTTTGACAATTAGTTGTACAGTCCAAGCATCCCGCTCTTTCGTCTGTGGCTTCTCAAGCGTCACATCTTCAAACGGATTTTTGCCGATAACATTCCAGCGCACGGCTTGATGAAATGCACATCGTAACAGCTTATGAATCTTTTCGATATTTGAAGGGGTAAGGTATTCGGTTACCGCTTTGCGACAACGGCTTACTACGGGTTTAGTATCAGTTAACATATCGTAGAATTTATCGATTGCGTAAGTGGTTATTGACTGCATCTTCTCTTCGCCAATGAAAGGGTTGATGTAATTCTCTATTATACCTGTATTGGTTCGATAAGTGTTTACGCCCCACTTTTTTTTACCATAAAGGAGCACAAAATCCTTCATAAATTCGGATACGGTTGTGTTTTTTGGAATGATGAAAGTACCCTTGCTTTTTGTATATTCGATTTCAGTTTTGCGTTCATCTGCCACGGCTTTTTTAGCGGTGCTTTTTTTGATGGCTTTTCCCACCTCGCTTGCGGGTGGATTATGTTGGTCTTTTATGGTTTCCCACTTTTGCTTCTTTTCGCCGTTTTCATCTTCGTAGTAATAAACGACGGCGACTGAGTTTTTACGCTTTACCACGGATGCCATAATTAGATTCCTTTCGTTGCATTAGTTTGTTTGTTGACCGAGCCATGCATCGAAGGAAGGCTTTGAAATACGAATGTTCGTTCCAACTCGCACCCAATGAAATACATTTTGCTTACAAAGGTTATAGGCAGCACCCATGCCGACATCCAATATTTCTGCGATTTCTTCTACGCTGTATACCCTTTTGTTAGTAAGCTTGAGAGGGGCTTCCTGGCTGCTAGAATTAGTGTTATTCATATTTTCCTTTCTTCCCTGCGATGCAAAACGCATTTTGCAAGGAAAGTATATCATTGGTTTTTTTTATGAGCAAAAATCGCATAAGTTTAAACATCATCTCACCGTCCATGGTAAAGCTGCTTAAGAAAAATGCATCGTGCCCCGCCAGACGTGACAACGGTCGTATAACATTGTCGGAAATAAAAAAAGCACCGAAGTGCTTTTCGATGTCTTACTGATGTTATTTCGAGGAAAAACTACCTCCGCTATAGGGTTTGAGATTAGAGGGTTTGGATATGTTCATCTTACGTGAACTAAATGTTGCCTGCATAGCGACTGTGTGAGCCCCTTTGCTGAGGACTTTTTTGCGTTCCAACTTTTGCAGTTTAGTTGGAGGTAATCCCTTAGTGTCGGCTAATTTTCTTTCTTTTTCAACTTTTGCATACACTCGAGCACGTTTGTTTTTTGCTTCATCGGCTATTAATTTGCCGACATGCGTGATCACGCGAATGACGTCTGATTCTTTGAACATAATGCATCTATTGGGTAGCGCAATACTTTCGGTTTTAAGGCAATCTGAGCCAAGACATACAACAAAATCATTTATGGCATCGTCATACTCACGTCGTGGCCGAATTTTTAACGCTTCATAGCGTTGAACATTGGAAAAGGCTTCAATACAGAAAACAGGTATTACACGCTCATTATATCGAATCAATAAGATATCGCCTACATAATCCATAGAACTCCTCCTCCATTTATTGATGATTAATAATCCCATAAAAGCTGCGGTTAGGCAAGAATAAAATGCATCATACCCCACCGGCCGTGACAACGGCCGCATAACAGCTTGAGAACATCCGTTCCTAGTTCTGTTCCCCACCAATCTCTCGGGTCGGGCCCACATCTCTGCCGTGACCGCTCCGGTTACCCACGATGGATTAGGGCCCGTGCAAGCACTGGCTATGACTTGCTGGAAGTATCATTATCCCTACGCGCGGATCATCGCACCAGCCTTGTCAGGGCTGTTTATTGCTAGAAGCTGCTTGCCCGTTCACCACGGGCTGCGCGCGGAAAGTATGGAGGGTGATGCTATGAAATTATCAAGGTTCCAACCCGCGCCGTTGCAGTATGTCCATCGCGACGAGAGAGTGCAAAAACTGTCGAACAAATACTATTGACAGCCACAACAGAGGAAATATACTAAAATGTGATGTCACATTTTGGTATCGATGTAGGCAATATTCAAGTAATCACAGATTTTTTTACGAGCGGGCTTGCTGATAATAAAGCCTGATATTATCGAGGAAACATAGTTGCCGGAAAGGCCCACGGTTTCACCGAGCTCGATATTGCTTATATCTCTATCGATCATAGTCTTTTTAATTTGCTTTCGTATAGCACTCCAGTCCTGTAGGGCAGGTTGATCTTCATTCAGGAATTGCGAATTAATTTGCTTACCCATAAAAACTCCTTTTAGACGCATTCACATAAGACGTATTACATGCTAAAATGATTTTATATATAATGTGTATACATACCAAATAATGGTACTTATTGATACTATTATAATTCACATTATGTGAGCAGTCAACATTAAATGTGAAATTTCACAATTTGTGAGTAGGTGTATTTATGTCTGAAATTGTTGAGCGTATTCTTAAACTAATGCAAGCAAGAAATATAACGCCAAAGATGATGGCTGAACTTTTTGGGGCTAGTTCATCCCTAGTTTCTGATTGGAAAAGTGGTCGCCGTAATCCTACGCTTGAACATGTAATAAAGCTATCTCAGATATTCAATGTATCAACTGACTATATATTAACCGGTGTGGACCGTGACGCGCTGAAAAAGGAGAGCCTTATCGACGCATATGATGTTCTTGACGGAAGTGAAGTTACATCAACGGCTGAGGAAGAAGCCTTGGTAAAGCTACGCGCCAACGACGCGCTGACAAAACGCATCGAGGAAATGTTTAAAGAGCTGGCGCAGAAGGATGAGTAGCTTATTGGTAGGATGAGTGGTGTAGATCAAAAATGATGAATATTATTGTTGAATAAAAGCTGCTCCTAAGGGAGCAGTCTTTGCTTTATTATGGAAGTACCTCACAAAGCTTGTAATAGTACCAGTAGATCATTACGTATATGCTCTAACGACGAAGCATGCCGAGGAAGTGCTTTAAGATGTGATTCTGTGAGGAAGTCTAGGTGTTGAGATAGAGTCACGACATAACAGCTTTCATATTCATAAAGCGTTACCCCTTGGCGTATTCCTCCCGTGACATAGATAACTGGTTTCATAAAATCCTCCCCCAAAAACGAAATTCCCCTCTATGTAACTGAGGGTTAATTCTATAAAACCTTATAATGACAAAATATGACAGTATATACCGCCCACGGTGGAAATTATATATGTTATATGAATTGGGTAGATGAAAGTTGAGAATCCGATAGAGGACTAGATGGTTCTATAAATACCAATAAACCGCGGGATTAGTGGTAATACCTATCTCGCAGTTTTTGTTTTTGGGTTCTATTTATAATTGTTAAATGTAGATTGGAAAAATATGTATTGTTAATTACATTTATGTATTATAATAGCAGATACGAACACCCCCTTCTATTATACACGAGACATTCTTTATTTCAGGTGGGCAATTTATTATGGCAGGAAACAGTAACTTGAATGATTCGGCCCGTAATAAGCAGGACGAATTTTATACCCAATTATCACTAATTGAGAGCGAACTAAAATACTACAAGGTGCATTTCATGGGAAAAGTTGTATTGTGTAATTGCGATGACCCCTTTGAAAGTAACTTCTTCAAATACTTTGCAATAAACTTCAATTCGCTAGGCTTGAAAAAACTGATTGCAACCTGTTATGCAACGTCACCGATTGTCTATACCCAGTTGACGCCATACGGGACTGAGACTATTACCGGCAAAGGGGAAAGCACAAGAAAACCGTATAAAATTGAAATCACCGAGGTAATGGATGAAAACAAAGATGGGCGTGTAGACCTTTCCGACGTGGAATATCTCTTGCGGAATAAAAATAATCTGCTAACCCTGTTACATGGCGACGGCGATTTTCGTTCCGCTGAATGCGTGGAACTCTTAAAGCAAGCGGATATTGTCGTAACCAACCCGCCCTTTTCGCTATTCCGTGATTATATCGGGCAGCTTATGGAATACGGCAAAGAGTTTCTAATTATTGGGAACTTGAACGCCGTTAAATATAAAGAAATCCTGCCATTGTTTATGACTGACAAGGTATGGCTCGGGAATAATAGCGGGCATTTTTGGTTTGCTGTTCCCGATACATACGAGGAAAAGGCAACCGATTTTAAGATTGATGAAAACGGGCAGAAATGGCGGCGTATGGGTAATATATGCTGGTTTACAAACCTTGATATAGAAAAGCGTCACGAAGATATGACCTTGTTTAGGGAGTATTCGCCGAACATTTATCCTAAGTATGACAGTTACGACGCAATAGAGGTTAGCCATACAGCAAATATACCTTGCGATTATTACGGCGTTATCGGTGTACCCATTACCTTTATGACAAGATACAACCCCGCGCAATTTTCCATTGTTGGAGTTCTAAATAGCGGTACAGGCAATGAATACGATTATGAGAAAGCAGTTGTCAACGGTAAACAGCTATATGCGAGAATTCTAATTCAGAGAAAGCAGGGGCAAGTATGAAAATTAAGTTACACGAAATACGCGTGCAAGATGTTGTAGAGGGCTACATAGACAGTGCGGAAAATGGCGAAGTCGGTTACAACGGACGCTTGAATATTCGCCCCGCGTTTCAGCGTGAGTTTATCTATAAGGACAAGCAGCGTGATGAAGTCGTTCGCACGG
>JAEZLG010000169.1 GCA_023435855.1 Bacillota bacterium
TTGAAACGATACAAAGCATCTTCGAAAAAATGGTCTTGATTGTCGGCAACGAAATTGACACAAATCCCACATGGGAAAATGGTGCAATGGAATACCATATTACCCAAGTGCGCCTCGGGCTTGTGAATGTGCGCGAGCCCAACAGTGACACAGGGCTTTTGGTGCCCGCGTGGGATTTTATGGGTTATGAACGCGCGCGGATGCAGCCGGATAAACAATGGAACATAGCGTTTACCAACGAGCTTCAATCCTTTTTGACCGTCAATGCCATCGACGGAAGCATCATAGAACGTGGGAGTTAAAAAGCAATACTTCCAATTACTAACACTTTGTTTACAAAATGATGCGGTATTTTTTACGCACCGTGCGTTATGATGAACGTGGAACCTTGTACATTTGTCTATGGGGGTAGCTTATGTCGCGTATTTTTGTGATCGAGGACGAGGAGGCCATCAATAAGCTTATATGCATGAGCCTTTCGGTCGTGGGGTATGAAACGGTTCCCGCTTACGACGGTAAAGCAGCGCTCGAGCTTCTTCGGGCGGGGGAGCGCTTAGACCTTGCGCTTGTGGATATTATGCTGCCCGAGCTAGATGGGTTTTCGCTTTTGCCGCACTTGAAGGAACGCGGCGTCCCCGTTATCTACCTTACGGCGAAAAATGATCTAGAGTCGAAGGTACAAGGACTAAGGGGCGGCGCGGAGGATTACATCGTAAAGCCGTTTGAGATACTGGAGCTTCTCGTGCGTATGGAAAAGGTGCTCGATCGCACGGGCGCGGGGCAAGTGGCGTTTTGCGCAGGGGATGTGGAGCTTAGCACCGCGGAGCACACCGTACGAAAAAACGGAGATGCGCTTGCGCTCAAACCGCTCGAATTTGACCTTCTCACACTTCTTATGAAAAGCAAAAACATCGCGCTTTCGCGAGAGAAAATACTCGCTTCCGTATGGGGCGAAGGCTTTTTGGGAGAAACGCGCACGGTAGACGTGCATGTGGCGCAGCTTCGTAAAAAGACCGGCCTCACCATCGTTTCATTACCGAAGATCGGTTACCGTTTGGAGGATTGAGCTATGAAGGTTCGAATGAAGCTCGCGCTCCTTTCGGCCGCGCTCAGTACGATTGCCATTTCGGGTTGCTGTACGATGCTGCTCATTTCAGCAAATAAGGCGAGCGTACAAAACTCCGTTGACAGCGCGCTTGGCGAACAACGCATTCTTTCAACCTCCTTTTCCGCCGCGCTCGAGCGGAGCTACGAAACCGGGCTTTCGCAAACCACGAAGCGGAGCCTATCTCAATACTTGTTTCGCCAATACGCCTCCAACACGCTGAACCAGTCGCTTTATGCCATGCGCTGCGATGGGGAATATCTGCATAACGCGAGCGATATCGATCCCGCAGCCGTGCTTACGTTTGACAAAGTGCAAACGCGCCTCGGGAGCAACGTGGAAGCGCAGTACGTGATCGTCTCGCATTCGAACGAGCGCTATCTTGTGGTGGGCAGCTCCGGCACACTTTTCAATAGTGTATACGACGTTTACCTTATCAAAAACATCGAATCTGTTTACCGCGAAAACGCCACGCTTACGGTTCGGGTCGCTGCCATCGGCCTCGGCACAGTGCTTGCAGCGGCAGGGCTTATCCTCCTTATGGTGTTCCATACGCTTCGGCCCCTACGGCTCCTTGAAAAAAGCGCCGCGGCCGTGGCGGACGGCGATTACCAAAGCCGCATTCCAATAAAGGGAAACGACGAGATTGCCGTACTTTCAAAAAGCTTCAACCGCATGGCGGAGGCGGTGGAAAAGCATATCGGTGAAATCAACGAGGTTTCGGAAGCACGAAAACGACTGCTTGCCGCACTCACCCACGAGCTGAAAACGCCAATGACGGCCATCATTGGGTATTCAGAGGCGCTCATAAAAACAAACCTCACATCAGAGCAGCGCGAGGAGGCAGTTTCATATATCTACACGGAATGCAGGCGCGTAGAGCGGCTCTCCCAAAAGCTCATTCAGCTTTTAGCGCTCGACAGCGGTGAGGAAATAAGCCTCGCACCTGCCAAAATGAGTGAACTTTTTAACGGCGTGCAAAAAACGCTTACTCCACTTTCGGAAACGCATGGCGTGAAGCTCAGCGTTACCTGCGACGACGGAGCGTTCCCTATGGATACGGACCTCATGACGAGTGTGATCTATAACCTTTACGATAACGCCCGCAAGGCGGGGGCGAAGCAGGTGATGATCGCCTGCAAAAACGGAGTGCTCTCTGTGTCTGATGATGGCTGCGGCATTGAGCCGGAGGAATTAAAGCGCGTTACTGAGCCGTTTTACAGGGTGGATAAATCCCGCAGCCGCAAGCTTGGCGGCATGGGACTTGGGCTTTCGCTCGTAAAGCGCATCGCGGAGCTCCATAACGCGAAGCTTGTTGTATTGAGCGAAAGAGAGCTCGGGACTAGTGTGGAAATTACCTTTTCATAACATTTTCACGCATACTTGAAAACGTGGCTTGCGCTATCATACGGGTAAGGTGAGGGGAGCCGAACCTTTACAAAAGGAGTGAAGTGCTATGAAAAAAATGATGCTCTCAATTTTCCTTCTGCTTGCCCTGCTTCTTACAGCCTGCCAGACAACACCGGAGGCGGATATCGTTGTGCAGAAAAACACCGAGCAGATGATAGAGGCGGCGAAAGTGACGCCCGAGGCTGCGGCGGATAAAACGCTTACAGAGCTCTACGGCATACCCGAAACCCTAAGCTTCACCGATACGGGCGCGGAGGGCAAGCTCACCATTACCGTGGATGCGGCGGTGGAAGCGCCCGAAAAGCCGCTCCCCATCGTGCGCGTGGAGGCAGCGCAGTTTTCGCAGGGGACGGTAACGGGGTTTTGGAACGCGTTTTTAGGCGGTATGCCGATGCTGGAAACGGTGCGCGAACAGACCAAGGATGATATTGTAGCGTCCATTCTTTATTATAAACAGGTGCAATCCGGCGTGCTTGAAAGCACAACATTACCGGAGGAGGCGCAGGAATATATCGACGAGCTTGAGGCGCAATATGCGTCCGCGCCGGAATCCATAGTGCCCGTGCCTGCCGACGGCATGTTAAAGACTGTCACGGAGGATTTCACGGCAATAGGTGCGCCCGACGTGGTGCTCCATTACGAGGGCATCGACGCCCAAAGCGAAGACAAAATGTACAATTTTTCCGTGCGCAACGATCGCGACAACACGGAACCAATAAGTTGGTCCGATTATGATGCACAGGGAAAGGAGATCGGCGGCACCACCATACCTGTAAATAGGGGGGCGTCGCTCTACTGCAGTTACAACGTTTCCGATAAGTTCTATGTTTTCGCAGGCAATAGCGGCGTCGTCGTGCGCAGGATCCGGCGCGCAGACGCGGTGCCGGTGGAAGCGGCGGCACTTTTGAAGTTGAGCCCCGCCGAGGCTGCGCAAAAAGTGGAAGCATTTTTGCGCAAGGCCGGCGTGGGCGAAATGATGGGGATCGCCGATATATATCTCCTTGATGATAAGGACGAGCATAACGGACGGCCAGAAGCCACGGGCTACGCCTATGAGTTGGTATGTACGCACCTCGTGGACGGCGTGCCCGTCGCCTATCTTTCAAACGCCCATTCGAGCGGCAGGTCAGAAAAAGGGGCGGAAGCACCCCGATGGAACTATGAGAACTTGACATTCCTCCTAAACGACGACGGTCTGCTTTCGGCCCATTGGTTCGCCCCCATGAACATTACCGAGACTGTCAGCAAAACCGCGGCGCTAAAGCCTTTTTCCGAGATTGAGCAGATCGCGAAAAAAATGCTTTCTGTCAAGTACGAACCGGAGGCGAAAAGCGGCTACTACCGATCCGTTGAGATCACCATCGACCGCGTTACGCTCTCTTTGCAGCGCGTAGCGGAGCAGGATCACTTCGACAGGGGGCTTTTGGTGCCCGTGTGGAATTTTTTCGGCATATGTAAGATGGAATCTGCCGTGGGCGGGTATAGCAACATAGAAAGCGGCTCATTCCTCTCCATCAACGCTATTGATGGGAGCATAATCGATAAAGATTTGGGGTACTAAGCCTTAGTCAGGGACTTGGGATATTGAGACCGGAATCGGTACAAGGGTAGGGGCGTGTAATACGCGCCCGCCGAGTATATTTTTTGGGAGGTATGTATGAAACGCGTTTACATTATGCTTTTGTGCGTCCTGTTTATGCTAACTGCCTGCCAGCCCACGCCGGAAAAGGATATCATAGTGAACAAAAGCGAGGATATCCTCGATACCGTGGCAAGCCAGCCTCCCGTTGAAAGCGGGTCTAAGCTTAAAGATCGTACGTTCCCTGAACGCTATACCTTTGAGGCACAAAACGAGAATGGGCTGTTGAGTTTGAAGGTGGACGCACCGGTGATCCTTCCCGCGTCGGGCAAGCTGCCGGTCGCAACCATGGAGGCCGCGGGTTTTTCGCAGGAGGAGGTAAAGGGCATGGTGCGCTATCTTTATCCGGACGAGCTTCCCACGGATACATATTACGTCAGGACCAAGTCCGATATCGAAGAAAACATATTGGATTATCGCCGCGAGATTGAAAAGTGGAAGTCGTCCGAGGATGAACGCGCTGCTGAAGTAATCGCCCAGTATGAGGAATTTATCGCCGATCTCGAAACGCAGTATGATGCCGCGCCGGAGGAACGCCCACCGCAGACGACGACCGACGGCACCTTCCATGAAGATGCGAAATTCAGTCTGCGGCTAGACTGCAACTCGAAGGAACACGGGTTTTTGAATGTTATTTCGGGCGGCAGACAGGATAATTCCTCACTCTGGTATGTGAATGCCAATGTCCAAACCAACTTTACCTTAGACGGCGCACCTGAGGTGGCGGAAAGCTTTGTACCGGGCTCCGAATACGAAGGCAAACTCTCCCTTGCCGCGGCAGACGCCATAGCTATGGCCGAGGGCTTTCTTTCCGCCTGTGGAAGGGAGGATGTCGTTTTTATGAACATCTTTATCGCAGACGACCATGGCACCGGCCATGTGGACGACTATTACGGGCCCGCATCGCATTACGCTTATAAGCTATTTTTTACGTCCGCGGTCAACGGGACGCCTGTCGCCGTACATTCGCACCACGGCGCGAGCTCAGACGGCGAATACGATATTCCATGGATGCCGGAGTGGATCGAGTTCATCATCGGCGACGAAGGCATACTCGAGATCCAATGGCATGAACCGGGGAAGGTCACCGGCATCGTCAGCGAGGACGCGGATATCATCCCCTTCGAGGAGGCGACGGAGCGGTTCGAGGCAAACATCTTCCAAACCTATGCCCCATGGTGCAGCGAAGAGGAGAGCGAATATGAAAAAGATAAGCACATGGATATCACCGTCAACGAGATACGTCTCGGCTTGATGCGCACGAAACAGAAAGACAAGCCCGGGCAGAGGCTGGGCGTATACGTCCCTGCCTATTTGTTTTATGGCTCGGCTATCCAAACTATGACGTCCAAGGATAGCGGTAAGACATACAGCATGTACACCAACGCCAGTTCCGACCTTATTTCAGGCCCCACGCTCGTGGTTGCAATCAACGCCATCGACGGGTCGGTCATCGATATTATGGGGAGCTATTAAACTTCACTTCCAACGGAGGTATCTATGCAAAAGGTAAAACGCCCCCGTCTTTTTGCCGCCGTATCCTGTGCGGCGCTCCTTGCAAGCCTATTCCTTACCGCCTGCCAACCCACGCCGGAGCAGGAGGTCGTGATCAACAAAAGTGACGGCACGCTTGAAAACGCCATCGCTCAAACGCCAGCCGCGGCGGAAACGGCCTACGACGCTCCCGTGCATTATACCGGCAGCGACAGCTATTTCGATGGACTTATGCAGGTGATTTTCGATATGGATGTGACTGTGCCCGGCGCGACGCGTTACCCCATTTACACGGCAGCTCCGGCCGAATTCACGCAGTTGGTAACATGCCGGTAACAACAATGCGGCGGAAAGCCTATACAATAGTATGGTGCATATAAATAACGCTTTGTTTACATACTGATGCGGACTTTTGCGGCGAGGGAATATACAACCTACCCAAGGAGGAGAGGCTTGGAGAGCGTAACGAAAAAAGACGAAAAGCGGCGTACCACGTTCTTTTTGCGATGGCTTAGCCTGGCGGCATTGGTACTTGCGGGAATTATGCTTGCGCTCGCGAACGCTCGTGGAGAAGAGGCCGACGCGCCACAGCGTGGTTGTTTGATTCTCGTCAACTGGTCCAATCCCGTGCCGTATGATAGGCCGGACAGACTTGTTGGTCTTGATGACGCGTTTGGCGACGCTGTTTATCTTTTAAATCCCAATGGCTTCATCAACGAGCAGGCGGGAGAGGCGGCACTCGCTATGTTTGAGGCTGCTAAGGAGGATGGCGTGAGCGGGTATATGGTCACCACGGCCTACCGCTCCGTTGCCCACCAGCAGGAACTATTCGAAGCGCGCTGCTCAAAGGAGCCTGGCTACGGCAGTGATCCATTTAACGTTCCCGTAAAGGTTTTACCGGGGGAATACAGCGAGCATACCACGGGGCTTGCGCTCGATATCCTTGCCGAGGATTACCGCAGCGCTGATGACGGATATACCGATACCGCTCAGGGAAAATGGCTCGCAGAAAATGCTTATCGCTTCGGCTTCATTCTACGCTATCCGAAGGGCAAGGAAAATATAACCGGCGTGATCTACGAGCCTTGGCATTACCGCTATGTGGGTGTAGACGCTGCAAAGGAGATATACGATTCCGGCCAATGTCTTGAAGAATACCTCGGACAGGAATGAACTTGTCGAGCAGAAGGAGGGGAGCCACAGTCAGAACGTTTACCGCAAACCTCAAACAAGCCTTGTTTTCGTGTGGCTTTCTCGTGGCCGCAGCCGCCACGGTACTCGTGCTTTTACTTTCTTCCGTGGAGGGCTTCGTTACGTCTTTCCGCACTAAGGAGCTTCTTGCGTTCGGCTACCATACCGAGCTTCTGTTGACCGCGCTTAACGGGAACGCCATGACTCTTGCGCTGCCAATATTATGTGCATTACCCTATACTGCCGCATTCGTTGACGATATTAAGAGCGGCTTTTATAAGCAGTACATTTCACGGACTACTATGGGTCGGTATATCGCGGGAAAAACAGCTGCCTGTGCGCTCTCCGGAGCGCTCGCGATCCTCTTGGGCATCCTTGCCGCGTGGGTGATCACGGCGCTCGTGTTTTTGCCCAAAGAAGCCGCACCCGTGGAGTATATCACCGCCGCGGGGGATACCATTAAGCAGGCGGTCTCACCCCTCTGGGGGAAGCTCCTCCTATACGGCCTGTCTGCCGCGTTCTGGTCGCTTATCGGGATGCTTTTTGCTACGCTCACCAACAGCAAATACATGGCGTATGCCTCGCCGTTTGTGATCTATTATGTGCTGATTATATTGAACGAACGGTATTTTAGCTCTTTGTATGTGATCTACCCGAAAGAATGGCTCAGCCCCTCCGCACTTTGGGAGTACGGGAACGCAGGTGTCATTTTGGTGATCGGGGAGCTTATCGCAGTCGCCGCGATCTGTACGACGCTCGCGGCAAGAAGGAGGCTGAGAAACACATGAGGTTTGTGAAGCAATCCCTTGCCGTAGCTAAATACGATTTCCAAAGCTGGCATAAGAACCCGCGCGTCGTTATCACATTTGCACTGGCTTTCGTGCTGTGCTTCCTTCTTTCGGATAAGGCCGTGCGGTTTGCAAGGGAGTACGAAACCACCATGCAGCTTGTTGAGGCGTTCGTTTGGACGTTTGGTGATAGCAACTCCATTTTACTTGCCTCTACGCTTCTCGTGCTCTTGTTTGCGGACATGCCCTTTATCACGAGCGGCACGCCATTTTACCTTATGCGGATTGACCGTAAAACATGGATCGCAGGACAGGTTATCTATATTGTGGGAGCTACGCTTATCTACCTAGTTATCATCCTCGTTTCCACGTCGCTTCTTTGCATGACGCAGAGCTTCATCGGAAATATGTGGAGTGAAACCGCTGCCATATTGGGCTACTCCGGTGCCGGCAAGGCTGTGGCGCTTCCAGCTCTGGTAAAAACGCTTGAGATGAGTCGCCCGTACCAATGTATGGCGACGATTTTCTTGCTCATGCTCCTGTATGCGCTTCTTATGGCGTTCATAATGTTATTCTTCAACCTCAAAAAGGGGCAGCTTGCGGGTGTGATTAGCGTGTTCGTATTTTCGGTATACGGGTTTTTGCTGAATCCGCAAACGTTAAAAGCTATCTTTAAACTTCCCGATGAGCTTACCTACAAGGCAAACGTAGTGGTGGGCTGGCTGTCACCCTTAAACCAAGCCACCTATCACATGCATAACTTCGGCTACGATCTGCTGCCGCGGCTTTGGCAGACTTATTTGATATTCGGCGCATTGATTGCCTTATGCTTTTTCCTCTCGCTTCGCGCCGCGCGAAGCTACAACTTTAACTTTGTCGGAACGGAGAACGGCTAAATGGGCTTGATTGTCAGCGTTCAAAACGTATGTAAGGACTTTGGGCAGGAACGGGTGCTTCATAACGTCACGCGGG
>JAEZLG010000198.1 GCA_023435855.1 Bacillota bacterium
GTACTGGGCTTTGCCGGCCTTTCGGTACAAAACGGCGTGCTTAAACTAAACCCGCGGCTGCCAAAGGAGATCACATCTTTGCGTTTCTCTGTGATGCTCTCGGGAAAAAGAGTTATCGTAACAGTCACGCACGATGGATGGGATGTAAAAGAGGACACCTAAAAACGACATGGGGGTTCGGGGGCTAAAGCCCCCGGAGGCTTCCAACCGCCGCCAGCGACATGTGCGGTGGCGGCGGAAAGCCTTGCAGCGCAAGGCTTTCTTCTCAGGAATTGCCGACCGTGCGGAACGCACAGGCAATTCCTGCAAACCTCAAAAAAGTAGCGTCAGATACTTTTTTGACTCGCAAAGCCCTCCGTTTGCACGGAGGGCTTTTATAACGGAACAAACGGCTATTCGAAAATTAAAATTTCCGCTGCCTGCGCGCCGTTGGAACGAGCGGAAGAATTCAAAGAGAAGATAAGCTTAACGTAGCTTGCCTGGACCGCGTTGAAATCAATGCGGACCATATTGCCGCTATCGGGGTTAAATTCATATTTTGTGTCAGGCACGGCGGGGGTAAAGCTTTCACCATCCGCGCTTATGAGGACAGATATGTTTTGCGTGCGAGCCTCCCAAATGGGTGCGGGGTTCAAGCGCACTGCAACCGTTTGGACGGTATAGGTTCCCGCGAGGTCGATGTTGATTTCTGCGGGCACGCCTTTGCTCTCCCAATAGGTGCCCGTTTCACCGTCCACCGCTTTGGCGGCGGCATACACCTCGGTGACCTCTCCGGCGGATACCGTTTTACCTTCCGCGAGGTTTGTTCCGTCCGGCAGCTTAATCCAGTTCGCTTCCGGGTCGGGAAAGCCCTCGGGGCGGGAGACCTCGCTTTGCGCGGGGGCTTTTACGATGGTCAAACCGGGAACAGAAGTCTCTCCGGCAGTACCAAGCACTCCCGGCGGCAGTAAAAACGCAAGTGCTGAGCTAATAATTGAAACCGCGATTACGGCACAGAAAATGATGATTAGCTTTTTAGACATAAGCCCTCCTCATTCCACAGTGATGTCGGCGCAAAATTCATTTACGGAGGCCTTGAGGGCTTCCAAACCGGTGATTTTTTCACCCAAGATACGAATATTCCGTAGGGTCACGCCTGAAATCATATTCTCATTGCTTTGGCCTGAGAAGCGGGACGCAGGTACTTTCCCGTCAACGGTGTTTATAACGGTCAACCCATCAATCAATATGTTTTCGATCCGGCCAAACTCATCCGTGACGGTAGACCATCCGGAGTTTTGCAGGGTCATTTCAATGAGTTCATTGTTTTTACCGTTGTCCCCCTGCATAAAAGCGTTTTCCACAACGATGTTTTGATAGGTCACATCGTGAACATACGCGTCATCGCTGTTGTGAATGCTGATGACCGGCTTGTGGAAGTTATACAAAACGGTGATATCCTTAAAAAGAACATTAGAGATCTCCGGATTGATGGTAAGCCCCTTGTTGGTTTCATAACCGATTTCCATAGATTGGGCCAGATCCGTCCAAATCTGTACGTTTTCAAAGGTGATGTCCTTCGTTGAAGCGGAATAGTTTTTGAGCACCAAGCTGTCATCCCATGTGCGGGCGAAGCAATCAACCACCGTGAAGTTTTTGCAGGATTGAAAGGTAAACCCGTCTCCGTTTTGCCTACCGGAGATGATTTTGACATTGGAAATTTGCGCGTTTTCCGACGAAAACGAATTGAAGTTCCAGCAATTCGAGTTGGCTAGAATAATCCCTTCGGCGGTGATGTTTTTGCTGCCGCGAATATCGACCGGAACGCGGGCATAGGAACCGGGCTGGTTATGCGCAGGAAATTCCGAGCCGTCTATGATACCGCGGCCACGAATTGTCACGTTTGCAGCATTGTCTGCGATCACGACCGTATGAAGTACCGCACCGCCCGATATATATAAGGTTTGGTCGCTTTTGAGTACAATGGCGTCAAGCGACCATTCGCCCGGCCCGATATAAATGACACTGGGATCTTCCTTATCGGGAATGTTCGTCTCCAAGGGGTTGGCGAAGATATGGGTGGCCTTGTTTACACTTCCGTTGTACACAACGGTATATTGACCCGGCTCTGAAATGGTGAAGCTGACGTGGTTATCCTTGACTTCGGGAACGATCCCGGCCGCCGTGGGGAGGACGGTAGCGCTTTCTATGTCTTTGCCTAAGCCCGGCATTTGGATGTCGATTTTTACTGTGCCTTCAAAATCGAAATAGGTCATCGGGGTGTCGGAAGGAAGTGTGTTTGCGTTCCAAATATGCTCATGGTTGACCATAACGTCGTAAACGAACAGTTCATTCCCGTTTGCCGTAATCGATGCGGTCGCGGATGTTTGCATGGTCGTTGGACCTTCATAAATCGTGAGCAGGGTTTGAGCACCCTCATCTCGCTGCTCGGAACCCATAGAGGAGGCCGGGGTCAGGCGCGGGGCGTTTGGCGCAGCAAACATATAAACAGCAAACGCCAGAAATAGGACCGCTGCCACACCTAAACAAACGATGGGGAGAGTAACGGCTTTTTTATCTATCATGCTTGTGCCTCCAATTTTGCAATAAGAAATGCCTATATGGTTTAGCGCTAAACTTCTGTTAAGAATAGCATATTTGCGGAGATAATGCAAGATGGCGGCACAAAAATACCGCAAACAGCGAGTCCGTAAAAGCACGATAAATCGCGAAAAGATGTTTTAGGCATTCTTTGCAAAACATCTTGACAGCACACATTGGCTTTGTTATACTCACGTTGAAGTTAAGCGCTAAACTTAACATCTTTCAGAAGCATCTAAATAAACACACAACAAAATAATTTGGTAAGGGGGAAAACAAGGTGAACATCAAAAAGCTCCTCGCGGTCGTCCTTGTGCTCGCAATGACACTGTCGTTTGCCGCTTGCAGCCGCAAACTCCGCCCGCCGTCAGCACTGAACCGACGGCCGAACCCGCCACTCCCGCACCCGTCGAGAGCGCGGCTCCCGCCACATTCCTATGGGACAATTTCGAAGGCCGCGACCCGAACAGCAAGCCCGACACAGCTCCGAACGGCGCAAGTCTCTGGTGGGATAACTGGGCTAACCTTCGCGCCAGCGCGGAAAACGGCGTCGTCCAGATTCAATTCAAGCCCAAAGAGTTCAATACGGACGATTTTGTTGACGAAAATGATTATTATTTAAGAGCAGGCGATTGGATGGGCAACTGGGGCGAAGCCATCGATATGTGGTCCCTCGAAGGCATCCAGTACTGCAAGTACCTCACCATCCGCATTAAAGGCGAAGTCGGTGGTGAAGAGAACAAGCTCCTCATGGACTGGCACCCCGAAGATGCCAAGTTCTATGCTGCGCGCTTTAGCGATTTGGTACTAAAAGACGGCAGCAACCCCGTAATCACCACGGAATGGCAGGACCTCGTTATCGACCTCGAGAAATCCGGCTTCCCGGGCATGACCAACGCTCTGCACATTCGTGCGTTTGCGGAGTGCACCATTTCTTTGGACGAACTCTATTTCTCCGAGCCTGTCGGCCCGATCGACGCTACCAGCTCTGATACCATTACCGCCGGTTTCACCGTGCCGGAAAGCGGTAAGCCCTCCGATCTGCCGATTAAGGACTTCGTAGCTGAGTCAGTCGTGAAGTTCATGTGGGACAGTTTTGATGGCCGCGACCCGAACAGCAAGCCCGATACAGCCCCGAACGGCGCAAGCCTCTGGTGGGATAACTGGGCCAACCTTCGCGCCAGCGCAGCAGACGGCATCGTAGAGATTCAATTCAAGCCCAAAGAGTTCAATACGGACGATTTCGTTGACGAAAATGATTACTATTTAAGAGCAGGCGATTGGATGGGCAACTGGGGCGAAGCCATTGACATGTGGTCCCTCGAAGGTATCCAGTACTGCAAGTACCTCACCATCCGTATCAAGGGCGAAGTAGGCGGTGAGGAGAGCAAGCTCCTCATGGATTGGCACCCCGAAGATGCCAAGTTCTATGCCGCACGCTTCAGCGACCTGGTACTCAAAGACGGAAGTAACCCCGTGATTACCACAGAATGGCAGAATCTCGTTATTGACCTTGAGAAGTCCGGCTTCCCTGGGATGACCAATGCTCTGCACATTCGTGCGTTTGCCGAGTGCACCATATCTCTCGATGAGCTTTATTTCTCCGAGCCTGTCGGCCCAATCGATACAACCAGCACCGATACTATTGTCTCCGGGTTTACTGTGCCTGAAAGCGGCAAACCCGCCGATCTGCCAATCAAGGATTTCCTGGCGGCATCCTAATAACAACGCAGCGATTTCCTCCGCCTTTGTGGGGGCAGATGTTATATCTGCCCCCACTTTGATAAAGCGGCACCGTTGCGATGTGCGGCGTGATGCAAATTAACGCCGAATATGGTACAATATGGAGCAATCAGAACAAAGCACAGCAATTTAAATTGGGAGTACGTGCATGGTTACCCTAAAGGATATTGCCCGCGAAGCCGGCGTGAGCATCACAACGGTTTCCAATGTAGTGAATAATAAGAAAAACCGGGTTTCACCGGAGCTTGTGAAAAAGATCCAAGACATAATGGATCGCTTGCATTATGTCCCCAGCATGACCGCGCGTACTTTGGCTAATAACGAATCTCCCATCATCGGGATCATCAATCACTTGGTGCCGCAGCATAGCGGCGGTGTTATGGCGGATCCCTTCCATAATACTTTTATGGGCAGTATAGAAAACAGCGCGCGTAAAGAGGGCTACTTTCTTATGGTGCGCTCGGTAGAGGATTCGCGGGAGCTTGAAACGTTGCGCCATAACTGGAGTTTGGCCGGCATGATATTTACCGGCTTGTTTCAGGATGAATTTTTCGAGTGCGTTCGCAATATGGGTGTTCCCTATGTGCTGATTGACAGCTATATTGATCTCCCCGAGGTATGCAATGTTGGGCTGGAAGACCAAAAAGGCGGCTACATTGCTACCCGATATTTGCTGGAACACGGCCACCGAGTTATCGCGTTCACATCCCCCTTTATCCGTAAAGACGGTGTAGTAGAAAAACGATTGCAGGGGTATAAGCAAGCCCTCCAAGAGTTTGATATCCCCTTCGACCCGAAGCTTGTATTCGAGCAGGAAATTTCTATTAACGAAGGTATGCGCCTGGGTTATCTTTTAAGCGAAAAAAAGCAGATCACCGGCATTTTCGCCTCGGCCGATATTTTGGCGGCCGGGATTATGGCGGGGCTTCGTGAGAAGGGCGTGTATGTGCCCGATGAAAAATCTATCGTCGGGTTTGATGACAATTATCTTTGTCAGATTACGCACCCAAGGCTTACCACCATCCACCAAGATGCGGATAAGAAGGGTACCATCGCTACGGAAATGATGATGGCCCAGCTCATGCGCCAACCCATAGAAGATCGCAATATCATATTGCCCGTACGCCTTGTGGAACGCGAAAGCGTAAAGAAAATATGAGGAGAACATATGATCAAAGGGATCATTTTTGACCTTGACGGAGTACTTATACATACCGATGAAATGCACTACCTTGCATGGAAACAGGTTGCTGATCGTATAGGTGTTGTATTTAACAAAGAGATTAACAACCGGCTGCGCGGCGTCTCCAGAATGGAAAGCATAGAAATTATTTTAGAGAACGCGAAACCCATTTCCGATGCGGAGAAACTAAATCTTTCCGACGAGAAAAATACAGCCTACAAAAAACTTCTCCAAACCCTTTCCGAAGAAGATGTTGACAGCGATGTAAAGATGGTTTTGCGGGAGCTAAAAAAACGCAATATAAAACTTGCTATAGGAAGCTCCAGTAAAAACGCAGGTTTTATTCTTAAGCAGATAAATCTGACAGACTTTTTTGACGCTGTTTCGGATGGGAATAACATCGAAAAATCAAAGCCGGATCCAGAAGTTTTTTTGAAAGCCGCTGAGTTTCTGACGCTCAAACCATCAGATTGTGCTGTGGTCGAAGATGCTTATGCGGGAATAGATGCGGCTATTGCCGGCGGTTTTTATAGCGTAGGCATTGGC
>JAEZLG010000249.1 GCA_023435855.1 Bacillota bacterium
TGCCTGCGGGCTTCTCTTAAGCATATCGCACACAGCTCAGACCCCTTCACAACGGGGTTTTCGCCGCATTCCGCGCAAATCGAAACGCTGTCATCCGCATCGTGCTCGCCCTTCATGTAACGCTTGCACACGTTGCAGTATTTTTCGTCGTCCCGTATGTAATTCAACTCACATCTTGGGCACTTCCTCAGACCCATAACCATTCCTCCAGCTAAGGTATCGCTCCCTTCATGAAGGGTTTAAGCTCTTACCTTAAGATTTACTTCACTATTATGCGAAAGCGCATCCGCTATGTCAATAGCGTATTTCTCCCGTCTTAAATAACCGAGTCGCCTATGTTAAACCGCCTGATTTTAGCGCTGTCGCGTCGCTCACAACCTCTCCGATGCGCTGTATGAGCGCCTCTCTCCCCTCCGCCGATTCTGAGGAGTAAGGCAGCGCCGCGGGAGGTGCGCCTAATAGCTTAGCAGCCATATTGGCCGCTTGCACGCGTTTGGACCTGGACAGCTTATCGGACTTGGTGGCCACAAGCGTAAAAGGTACGCCGTAGTAGAGTATCCATTGGAACATCTGCTTATCGTCGTTTGTCGGCTCGTGGCGGATATCGAGCAGCATGAAAATATGTGTGAGCCGCCCTGCCTTAAGATACCCTTCCATGAGCTGACCCCATTTTTCTTTTTCCGTTTTCGGCGCTTTCGCAAATCCGTAGCCCGGCAGGTCCACGAGATAGAATGCCCCATTGAGCCGAAAAAAGTTGATCAAACGCGTTTTTCCGGGGCTTGACGAGGTGCGGGCAAGCTTGAAGTTATTGCACAAAGAGTTAATGAGGCTCGATTTGCCGACGTTGGACTTCCCCACGATGGCGATTTCCACGCCTTCGCTGGGCGGGTACACGCCGCCAAGACCTACACTCGTGACAAATTCCGCTTTTTTGATGGCGAATTCTTCCATATAAAATATGCGCTCCGGCTTTTTTTGCGCGAGTTGCGCGGACTGCTTTCAGATTTAGAGTTTCCCCTTACGTCTTTGCATTGTACCAACGATTTTATTACTTGGCAACCCAAAATAAACTTTCTTTTTCAAGAGCCATATTTAACCTATATAGAGGTGTATTTTTACCATTGGTAAAAAATAAATTATACCAATTAATCGAAAAGTATCTTTCAGTCTACGCGCTTCGTTGGTATAATTTTCTACAATGGGGGTATGTATGAAGCTTCGAATCGATGAGACCATCCGCAAATACCGCAAATCAATGGGCTTGACGCAAGAACAACTTGCAGAGGCCATGGGCGTTACGATAGGTGCGGTATCAAAATGGGAATCCGGCCTATCAAACCCTGATATTAAAATGCTGCCTGTATTGGCAGATTTTTTCGGAATATCCGTTGATGTGCTTTTGGACTATCGGCTTCAGGTAAGAAACGCGGAGCTTGCATCGGAAAAAATACGCGAGTTGTCTGTTGCAAAAAGATTTGAGGAAGGGCAGACGGAAGCGGATAGGGCGCTTTCACGTTTCCCGAACAGCTTCGATGTGGTTTACCAAAGCGCCAAGCTGTTCTATAGAAAAGCGCTTGAAAAAGGCTGCCATGCGGAGGCTAAAAAAGCACTTGAGCTGTATGAACGAGCCTGCGCACTCATTTCACAAAACACCGACGAATCGATCAGCGAGCTGTCTATACAACAGTCCATTGGCGATGTTTATTATCTGATGGGCGACAAGGAACGTGCTCTCAACCATTTTAAAAAGAACAATTTCCAAGGTGTCAACAATGCGATGATCGGGTTCGTTCTTGCGCAGATGGATCGATATACCGAGGCTCTTCCCTATCTTTCCGAAAGCCTTCTTGAAGGCGTGCTGAAATTGTTTCGAACGGCAATCGGCCTAGCCAACTGTTACGGCAACGAGGACCCTGAGGGCAAGAATTCGGCTATCGAGCTGTTACTATGGATACACAGTGTCTTACAAGGGCTAAAGGAGACCGGAAAATCCTCTTACTTCAACAAGATTGACGCCATACTGTTTTCCGGCTGTGCGCAACTTGCGGCTGAAACAGACAACGAAATCAAAACGGAAGAGTACCTTCGCCAAGCGTTAAAAGCAGCTAAAACCTTTGATGCTACTCCAGAGTATGATACGGCCGGCATTCGGTTCTACCGCGGGAAAACGCAGTCGATCGGCGACGACTTCGGTGAAACAGCCATGCAAGGCGTTGAGAAAACGCTCTCAGCATATGAGCACATTGAACCTATCCTTATGAAAATTTGGAGGAAAATACTACATGAGGAAACGTAACGAAACGCTTGCACTTCGCAAGCAATTTACAAGGCAGTTCTATACGCATAACAGATGGAACCTTTTTGCGGCCATTGTCGCCACGGTTCTGTCAGCTTTTGCCAACCTTCTCATATCATGGTTGATACAGCAGATTATTGATGCCATCTCGGGTACACCAGGGCCTTTTTCGCTTCTTGAACTGACGTTAATTTGCGTCGCCATTACCGTCGGGATAGTACTGGTTCTCGGTGTCGAGTATTTTTCTCGGCCACGCTTTATACAAAAAGCGATGCAGCAGTATAAAGATTTCGCTTTCGCACAGATTGCGAAAAAGAGCATACACTCCTTCAGCGGTGAAAATACTGCAACTTATGTATCGGCTCTCACCAACGACGTAAACAGCATTGAAACTAACTACCTATCGAAGATTTTTTCGCTCGTACAGCAGCTTATCATGTTTGTGGGCGCATTCGCCATGATGCTCTATTACAGCCCGATTTTGACACTTGCTGCCTTTTTGCTTTCCCTCTTCCCCGTAATTGCCTCGGTGATTGCCGGTAATCGCCTTGCAGTCAGGGAAAAAGCGGTATCGGATAAAAACGAGGGTTTCCTAGGTATGGTGAAGGATATGCTGACAGGCTTTTCCGTTATCAAAAGCTTCAAGGCAGAGCGCGAGGTAATGCGTCTTTTTTCCGAAAGTAACGCTATCGCGGAAGATGCCAAATGCAAGCGGCGTAAGACGGAAATCATCCTTCAGACAATCGGTGCCTTGGCCGGCATCGTGGCGCAGTTCGGCGTTTTTCTTATCGGCGCATACCTTGCTTTACAGGGCCGAGGCATCACCGCAGGCGTTGTCATCGTGTTTGTGCAGCTCATGAATTTTGTGATTAGCCCC
>JAEZLG010000276.1 GCA_023435855.1 Bacillota bacterium
CCTGAAGCACCCGAAGCACCGCTCGGCCCTGTCGCGCCCGTCGCACCTGAAGCACCCGAAGCACCGCTTGGGCCTGAAGCGCCCGAAGCACCGCTCGGGCCTGTCGCACCGGTTGCGCCAACTGCACCCGAAGCACCGCTCGGTCCAGTTGCGCCTGTAGCACCAACTGCACCCGAAGCACCGCTCGGCCCTGTCGCACCGGTTGCGCCAACTGCGCCCGAAGCACCGCTCGGCCCTGTTGCGCCCGTTGCACCCGAAGCACCGCTAGGTCCGGTGGCGCCTGTAGCACCTACTGCACCCGAAGCACCGCTCGGTCCTGTCGCACCTGTTGCGCCCGAAGCACCCGAAGCGCCGCTCGGCCCTGTTGCACCGGTGGCACCTGTAGCGCCCGTAGCGCCGGTTGCTCCGCTAGGCCCTGTCGCACCTGTTGCACCACGCGGCCCCGTCGCACCGGTGGCGCCTGTCGCACCTGTCGCTCCCCTTGGACCGGTAGGCCCCGTTGGTCCGGTGGCCCCGCGGCAGCAGCAAACGCAACAGCATTTCGAATGATGGTGGCAGCGGCAGTCACAGTCGCTTCTGCCGTGGCAGTCGCAGTCGCTCCTGCCGTGGCAATCGCAGTCGCTCCTGTCGTGGCAATCGCAGTCGCTCCTGCCGCGGGAGTCGCAGTCGCTCCTGCCGCGAGAATCGCTGTCGCGCCTACAGCCAAAAATAGTTACCGTATTGCGCTGTTCCCTGTGACGGCGATCTCTGTTATATAAATTGTTGTTAATACTTATCACCTCCTTGTGTATTACATTTATATGCGGTTGCGGGAATTGGCGTGTATTACGTGTTGGTTAAAAACGTAGGGAGAAACCCCAAAAAGCCGAAATACGGCTTTCCTCCTTTTAAGAAAAGCCGTATGAAAAATAGTAGATGTTGCTTACCGGTGGACTTAGCCTATTTTACATATGTAAAGTAAACTCTCAATATCATGAATCCAACCGTTTATGATCTCAGTATTTTCTGTAAGCTTATTTTTGTCCTTTTCATACCCTTTTAACAACTTTAATTGATGTTTCCAATAGCTGCAAAGGTTATCTATAAAACGCTGTTCTGATACAAGAGTTGAAAAATCAGACTGTGATTGCTGATACAATATATATAGTTTTTCACATGCCTGTTCGGCCGACAACCCCATGGTTTTTTTAAAATCTCGCAAAACCCATTGTCGTTCAAAAACATTCATTGCCCGCCAGCCGGAGTGTTGCTGTTCAAAAGTTTCTTTTATCCGTTCCAACAATTCTAATGCTGTGCAAATGTCATCTGTCGTATTGTATGCAGTTTTACCTTCAGAGGCGGAACTTAACATATCATAATCCATCAATACTTGAATAGAGCCTATTTCCTGACCGTGATAACGTTTAGGATCAACTGCGGACAATGCAAACCCGACCCCGGCAGTTTCGGCATCCAAAATATGCCGGTGGTTCATTTCGTAGAAAGCATCGGTACTCATACCCATGTTCTTCGCAACAATTTCAATGGCACTCATGGCGGTTTGTGTCTTTACAAGCCCCGGTCCGATTGTGAAAGTATATACACCGCTGTTTTCAAGTTCCATGGCCAATGTGTTGCTAAGTTCTATTTGAGCGGTCTTAAATATCTCGTAAGCTCCCATATAAGGCGAAGCACCGGATGAGGATACAAAGACGAATGTACCGCTTTTTCGTGCTTTCATTAGGGGTAAAAATTTTTGTACCAACAGCAAAGGTGCCCTGAAGTTTACAAAATAACTTTTATCAAAGAACTCGATTTCGACTTCATCCACCGCTCCGATCTTCACAATGGTGGCGTTATTGAAAACCACATCGGGGCAGCCGTGATTTTGCGAGATATAATCTACCATGGTGTAAAGCTGCTGCTCATCTGATAAATCTATTTCATAATATTTCGCGGGGGAGTCGGGAAAATTGCTGTTTATATAGCTTTCTGTAAGGGTGCCTTTGGCGCGGTCAATTTCTGCCAGTATGATATGAGCCCCCATATAGGCAAAGGCTTTTGCGGCTTCAAAACCAATACCGCCTCCTGCTCCGGTTAATAGGATTGTCTTTCCGTGTAATGTATTCCTCAATTCCGCTTTACGCTCAATCAGCATATCCTACCCCGCAATTTGATTTTATTATTACAGTTTAGTACATACAACGCGCATGAGCAATGATGCTCGTGTTATTCGAATATTTACCAACACACTGCTTGGGATCCATGATTACAAAAATGAGGGAACTTAGGATAGTGCAAGAAGCTGTTTCAGGTACTTGCGAATAACGAACAAAAATGCAATAAATACATCATTATTTGCTAGCAAAAGAATAAATTCCTGCAAATATATGCAGCAACACCAATGCGCAAGTTGAAAGTATACATAAGTGAAACTTATGACATATATAGGATTTTAGACATAAAACTGAAGCGGCATTGCAAAACTTAGGCTATTATGTGATAATTAAGGCAGGACGGATAAAAGTATTGCTTATGCTTACGGTGTAAAAAAGCCTGGCATGGCTTACGTATGAAGCAGCAAGAATCCGACATGAAAGGAGAGAGGATCATGAGTATCAATCGTGGCAAAAAGATCTGTGTTGTGGGTGCAGGCAAGGTGGGCGCAACCGTTGCGTATACTTTAGCCGTTGGGGGCATATGCTCCGAGGTTTTGTTGATTGATGTGAATAAAGACAGAGCTAAAGGCGAGGCGATGGATATCTTCCATGGAGTATCCTTCGGCCAACCCGTGAATGTCTATTCCGGAGATTATGAAGCCGCAAAGGATTCGGACATTGTCGTCATCACAGCGGGCTTCGGAAGAAAACCCGGCCAAACGAGAATTGACCTAGCGCAGGACAATATCGATGTAACAAAGAGCTATATATCCGATGTAACAAAGTATGCGCCGAATGCTATTTACGTTGTTGTAAGCAACCCCGTGGATATTGTGACGCAAACCATTCTTACATGCACAAACTTGCCCCGTGAGCAAGTGATCGGATCGGGCACCATACTGGATACAGCTCGCTTGCGTTCAAGGTTAGCAACACATCTTAAAGTAAATCCGCAGAGCATCCATGCTTACGTTTTAGGCGAGCACGGTGACACGGCTGTGATCCCGTGGTCTTTAACCTCCGTCGCGGGTATGAATATGATGGATTATTGCGCAACGCTCAACGATAAAGCCCTATATGCGCCTGAGACACTTAAAGACATTGAGGAAGATGTACGCACGGGCGGTGCACAGGTTATAAAACTCAAAGGCGCAACATTTTATGCCATCTCCATGTGCGTAAAAAGGATTTGCGACTGCGTACTTAGGGATATGCATACCGTTCTTACGGCATCCAGCATGATGCAAGGCCAATACGGCATTGAGGACGTTTGCGTCAGCCTGCCCTATATCATAGGTGCAAAAGGCATAGAGCGTTGTGTGGTGCCCTCCATGTTAAAGGAAGAAGAGGAAAAGCTGCACCATAGCGCGAATACACTAAAGCGCATCATTTCAGAGCTTAGAATTTGACCTAAAGAAGGGTGAAAAGCATGAATTACGCAGAAGAATCTTTAAAGAAACACTATGAATGGAAAGGCAAAATCGAAGTTATTTGCCGTCCTCCCTTGGAGACGAAAACCGATTTGTCCCTCGCTTATACACCGGGCGTGGCCGAGCCCTGCTTGGAGATTCAAAAGGATGTAAACAAGAGCTACGACCTGACCAGGCGGGCCAACCTTGTGGCCGTGGTTACGGACGGTACGGCTGTTTTAGGGTTAGGTGATATCGGCCCTGAAGCCGGCATGCCCGTGATGGAAGGTAAGTGTGCACTGTTTAAGGCCTTTGGCGATGTAGATGCTGTTCCGCTTTGCATCCGTTCGAAGGATGTAGATGAAATTGTAAACACGGTTCGCCTGCTCTTAGGCAGCTTTGGCGGCATTAACCTTGAGGACATCTCTGCACCGAGGTGCTTTGAAATCGAAGAAAAGCTCATCGCATGCTCGGATATTCCTATCTTCCACGACGACCAGCACGGAACCGCAGTCGTGGTTTTGGGGGCGATGATCAATGCGTTAAAGCTTGTGAAGAAGGATCTTAAATCCATCCGTGTTGTGACAAGCGGTGCGGGTGCTGCCGGTATCGCCATCATCAAGCTCCTGCGCGCCGTTGGCTTAACAGACGTTATCCTATGCGACAGGCAGGGGGCCATTTATGAAGGCCGCCCGGGACTCAACGCGCAAAAGGTCGAGATGGCAAAGATTACCAACCGAGATATGTGTAAAGGCAGTCTGGCAGACGCTCTTAAGGGAGCTGATGTATTTATCGGCGTGTCCGTACCCGGATGCGTAACGCAGGAGATGGTAAAATCGATGGCTCCAAATGCCATTTTGTTCCCCATGTCCAACCCTGTGCCCGAGATTATGCCGGATTTGGCAAAAGAGGCAGGCGCCGCTATCGTCGGAACAGGACGCAGCGATTTTGCGAACCAAATCAACAACGTTCTTGCTTTCCCCGGTATTTTCAGAGGGGCATTGGATGTGCGCGCAAGCGTAATCAACGATGAAATGAAAATTGCGGCAGCACAAGCCATTGCAGCATTTGTGACGGATGATCAGTTGTCACCTGATTACATCATCCCAAGCGCTCTTGATCGCAATGTAGCAAAGGCAGTAGCAAAGGCAGTTGCTGAGACGGCAAGAAAGACAGGCGTTGCGAGGATTTAAAAACGTTAATTAGTACGCCCAAATCAATTAGCAGGAGAACCACCGCAGATTTGCGGTGGTTCTCCTTGTAGTGCCGAGTATTTCTGATTAAGTAATACTTCGTGCTTCGAGTTCCTTTAAAGCTTCCTCCGCATTTAATACAACACGTTCCGCCAACCGCCTTCTTGCATTGCGGGTAAACCCGACCGCCTGGCGACCCATAATGATGTTTGGGCAAGTTAAATACTGCTCGCGTTGATTCGGTGTGACCGCGCCTGCATCGAAAATGGCGTAATTATCAGGCATTGCTATCCACTCCGAAAAACTCTCGTTTTCATAACAAGGCTGCAGTCCCGTGTTCATCAATACCTTGCCTTGTCCCATCTTAGAAAATTGCTCTCGTCCTAATAAAACTACGTTGCGCGGCAGGTGCGCAGAGATTACATCGCTCGAGCACAGGAGTTCTTCAAGCTCCATAAACGGATACGGTGCGTCCTCATGGCTTGTGCGGCTATAATAACGCACATCCATATGGAACGCTTTACCCATATCCGCTACCATCCTGCCTACGGTGCCAAACCCGAGAATTCCGAGCTTTAGCCCCTCAAGCTCAATTGCCTCCGGAGCGAACCGTACATCGCCCGAGCCGCTCATTAACCGTATCAGCTCGCTGAATAAAAACTCCACCACGCCGTTATCGCCGTAATCACTAACCCCTTTGACCAAAATCCCAAGCTCTTTGGCTGCAACTGTATCCACATTTGACCACGGTCCTTCATACAAGGTGCAGCATAGACCGATATAGCGTAGCTTCGGAAGGGAACTAAGCACTTCCTTTGATAAGTGCGTCCGCCACGACAGCAAAACCGCATCCGCATCCTTAGCCCGCGCAATCAATTCGCTCTGGGACGACGGATCATCCTCGTACATTACTAAAGTATCGCACATCGTCGACAGCGCAGTTTTAGAGAATTCCGAGATGCCCGTTTGATCGATTGCCGCTATTTTATGAAATCTCATACCGATTCCTCTCTTTCGATACTAAACATAGTACCATACATAGACGAAAGAATAGCATTATCTTTTGGGACCGCTGCAGCCAACATCTATGCATTTGGATACTTCTGCCGAAGGCTATGATAATCGGGCCGCTACAATCGCGTCATGCCACCACGGATGTTGGGCTGCGTTCGACGCGTTTTCTATTTCGCCCTTTGTAACTATACCGGCATGAAGCACCAACAAAAAAACACCCTTATGGGTACCTTTTTATGTTGATTCAAATCGTTCTTTACCCGTTGTTTTTCCGGTTAATCCATTGGGTTGAGGCATCCATTGCAGCGCGGCAGGCCGCTGTGGTGTCAAGGGCATTCAACATAACAAAATCGTGTATGATCGCCTGAAAACGCATCGCTGTAACTTCAACCTCAGCCGCTCTGAGCTTTCTGGCATAAGCCTCTCCTTCATCCCTAAGTACATCGGCTTCCCCGTTTAAAACCATCGCGTCGGGCAGTCCGCGGAGCTGTTCTAATGTAGCACGCAAAGGCGACACCGTTATCTCGCGGCGCTGCCTTTCAGATGAGGTATACTGATCGAAGAACCACATCATTCCTGCGCGGTAAAGATAATAATCGCAGGCAAATTGCCGATACGAGCCGGTATTAAAAGCGGCATTTGTAACGGGATAGTAAAGAAGCTGCTTGTGTATTTTAAGGCCGTTTCTAAGTTTAGTAAGAATGGCCATAACGGTCGCCATGTTTCCACCCACACTGTCACCGGCCACGGTTAAGGTATCTAGATGAAACTGCCAGCTCATGCTTTTGGCAATTCGGGGAATTTCCTGAAGGATAAAGTAACACTGCTCAAGCGCCGTGGGGTATTTCGCCTCCGGTGAAAGGCTGTACTCCGGAAATAAAACCACTGAATTTGTACGTGCCGCAAGTTCTCGAACGAGCTTATCGTGCGTATGCAGATTACCAAATACCCACCCGGCACCATGTATATAATAAATAACGTTCGGTATTCCTATAACATTATTCGGTCGGACGCAATACAAAACGACATTTCCGTATTTCCCGGTATTCACCCGCGCAGACGAGATGGTTGCAGGATATTTATATACGGGAGTATCCTGCGCGCGATTGAGTCTTTCACGTCCTTGCTCCGGCGGTAATTGAAAAATCAGCGGAGGTATAGCGCTAACGTTACTGACCTCTCCAGCTGCCTTTTCCAACTGCACACAACGCCTCATACGAACACCTCCCTAAATTACCGCTACCGCACATGCTATACGAAGAACATAGTATGAGCACATAGGCATACATATTCGAATTTCAAAGCAATAATTACAGATTTGCAAGCATCCGTAGGTTAGCCTATTTTAAGCCTAATCTTTCCGCAGCAACTTCAGCGTACCCGCAAAACTCTGCGTTCCGTATACGAAGGAAAACTGATGCGCTGCAGGGTATAAACGCAAAGCACCGGGGGTGATGCGGATTACCCCGGAAAGACGGGTCCCCGTAGGATAGCCCCTTAACGCTTTTCATCATCAAAATAAGACGCAAAACAGGCTGTGCGGCCGAAATGGGTTGCACAGCCTGTTATTAAGGTTTCAAATCCTTCTATATATAGCTAAGAAGCGGATGCTAAATGGACACTGAGTAATTTACATATGTCAAAGAAAATGGTAATATTTAAAATACAATTGTCAATTAGAAGCAGCTTTCCGGAGGAATAATGTTATATGAAAAAGGTTCATGTAAGAACATGTCGGGTAACAACATTGGTTTTGACTTTGATAATGGTATTTGGCATCCTGCCGCAAACAGCCTATGCAGCTGATCCGACTGCATCTGCTATTATCAGCTCCACCGACGACAAAAACATATTTCAATCGGCAGATTCTCGCTCGGGTATACTTAACAGCATCCAAGTTGATACATTGAATACCGGCAATTACCAAATCAATGATGTTGTCACACTGTCGGATGGCTTTTTATATATAGGATTTGACAATACGACCGGAAATGAAATGGCATGTAAGGTGAATTTTGCGGGCACGTTCCAATGGCAAAATTCGAGCTTCAGCGATTTGGCGGGAACCACGCAAATCAGAGGTGCAGTTGAAGTCAATGGACGTCTTTTTATTAGCGGATATGCTCGAGATCCGGTCACCAGAATCACGAACGGATTTATATGTGAGCTTAACCAAAACACCGGAGCTTTAATTCCGGATTCCACCGGTGCTTTTTTAGGCAGATCAAATGGTGCAGTAAGCGACGGCTCTGACTTTATTTATATAGCCGGTTCGGAAGGACTGCACTCGTATGAAATAGCCGCGAAAACTATTACAACCGCAAACCCTACTCAGTATCATTACGGCCTTGCATATATTCCCCAAAATCATAGCGTAGTCGCAGTCTGCAGGGGAGATACCAGCAATACGCTGGTTAAATATTACAGCCCCACTTCAAACGGGGTTTTAACTTATGCAGAACCTTTCTTTACCCCCAACAGCACGGATTATATTTGGTCTGTCTATTATCGGAATGGCTATTTGTATACAATCGGGCAAGACGGAAGCCCTTATGTCGGTAAGTTTTCCGTAACCGGCGCGGATCTCGGCAGACAAATGATCACTTCGGGAATAGCCGATACAAGTGCTGCGGATTATCACACACTCAGTATTTTCAGTACTGCTTCCGCTGTGTACTTTGATTCTTCAAAAAGTAAAATCTATATTCTCGGTTCCGGCAATTATCCCAACAGAAACGGAAAGCCGACTGACCCGTCAGCCCAATATTTCACGCCTTTCAATGCTCTGTGTTTTTATGAATTTAACGCCGGAGCTGATGTTATTACGAACGAATATGTAAAGGTATGGAATTTGCTTGACTTGAACCTGCATGGCGCGAGTAATATCTACAAAAATGCAGCGGGCAAACTGATCATCTGCGGAACTACGCAACAGGGGAATGCAGCCGGTGATACTACAAACCGCATGTTTTACCTTACTGCAGAATTAAAAAATGAAATCGATAAAGCACCGGCGATTACAGCGCCTAAGACGATCATCTCCTATACCAATATGACTGATACTACCGGGCTTATAACAAATGCAAAGCTCAAACAGCTTCTGACCTTTGCGGATGACAGAACGTCCGCAAGCAATATTGCGGCTTCGTTCAAGCTGGAATCCGAACTGCCGACTACAGGAACGGGGACAAGCGATGTCTATTTCTCCGTAACCGACCAATGCGGCAATAAAACCATAGGGAAGATAAGCCTTATAAGGGAAATTCAGGTAACAAAATTGACGGTAAAAGGTCCGGATTCAGTAAGAAAGACAACGTCGGACATGCCTACAGCAAGCTATACGGTAGATGTTGAACCCGAAGCAGCAACCAATCCGGAGGTAACTTGGTCAAGCTCAAAACACGCCGTTGCGACGATTGATCCTAAAACAGGATTGCTTACTGCTGTAGGATTCGGATCTACTGTAATTACAGCGGAATCAGTCAGCAATCCTGCCGTTAGTGCAACGAAAACAATTACAGTGAAAAACCTGTATGACATCATCGTCTCTCCTGTAAACGGCGCAACAGACGTACCGGTCAATGGCAACATCAGCATCACCTTTGAGGAAGCAATGGATGCAACACCGGGCATAGTATCATTGAACGAGGGCGTGATCGACTGGACGGGGAGCTGGTCAGACGATAAGAAAACATATACCATACCGTATACGGGGTTGTCGTTCAGCACGTCATATACCGTTAAGGTCGAAAACTTCAAGGATATCTCCACGGATACGGTGACCGCCAATGTAAGCAATAGTTTCACAACTATCTCCGCAGTTAAAGCAGCGAAAGCAGCGGCGGAAAATGCGGTGTATACGCCTATAGCACAGGCAGCTGCAACAGATAAAACCGCAATTCAAACGCACATTGCAGCAATTGCGAATGCAGCTATCGGCAACGCCGACATCTCTGTAACCGTCAATGAGTTGTCCTATACGGAAGCGATTGCCGGAACCTCAGCGAATGCGGCCGGTACAGATGGTGCATATGCCTTTACGATTACCGTAAGTAATGGTGTCGAGAGTGAAACTACAGTAGAGAAAACCCTCGTAGTTACTGCTACGGCTTATATTGTGGTGGCGGATGAAAATGCTGTCGCGGCAGCGAGAGCTGCAATTGTAGAAGGTGAGGTATTTGTCGCCCCAGGCGCTGCACAGGAAGCAAAAACACAGGCAGTGCAAGCCTATGTTAATCGATTGTTGGACACTGTGCCTGATGCTTTCGGTGTTACGGCGACTGTGAGTTTTAACAGCGGAAGCACGTATACTGTTATGTTGTCAAAAGGTAGCGCTGCTGACAGTCTGTCTCTCATAATGACTGTTACCGAAACGGCTGACCCGGATTACTTAACCGTTTCAGCAGCGATGACTGCGGCGGAAAATGCGATATATGCTGCCCTTACGCAGGATGCAGCAACGGATGAGGCTACGGTTCGCGCGTATATAAAGAGTATTGCAACAGCGGCAGTGAACGATGGCAGCGTGTTGGTGACTGTAAATACAATACGTTATTTAGCTGCGGTTGCCGGAACATATTCTAATGCTGACGGTGTTAACGGAGAGTATGTCTTCACATGCACTGTGAGCAAAGGCGGCCAATCGCAAACGACACAGCAGAGGACCCTTACAATCATTGCCAGAAAGCATGCCTACTCGCTGACTGTTGTTAAGGGCACAGGCGGCGGGTTGGTAACAGCGGGTACGGTCGTAAACATCCGAGCGAATACCCCACAGAGCGGATGGGTGTTTGATAAATGGACAAGCAACATAAGTGTACTCTTTGCTAACGCCGGCAGTGCCGTTACCACGTTTGCTATGCCGAATAGCGATGTCACCATAACAGCTGTTTATCGGTACGTTGGCGTTCCGGAGGAAGGCAGCTCGGACTATATCCCACGTACAGTCATGAGCGGATCTTCGAATATTATACTATCCGGCAGTAATGTTCACAAAGATGCGCAGCTTAGCGTCTCCCCACTTACAACCGGCGCCAGTCACCCGGTTTCGGTTGTAATTCAACAGGCAACTGCAGAAGGTCAACTTATTGCAGGATATGATATCAAATTGTCCGGAGGATTCTTAGGGGAAATTACTCTTTCCTTCCCCGTGGGGGCAGAATACAATGGCCAAGTTGTGACCATCCTCCACTATATTAACGGTGGCGTGGAGACATATACCACTGTTGTATCAAATGGGGTTGCCACTATCAAGGTGAACAGCCTTTCTCCGTTCTTGGTGCTCAGAGGCATTATCGCACCGGGCCAAGGAAATATAAAACCGCCTGCGACTGGCGAAGCGGCCGCGCCGCTTGGCTTTATTATGCTAGGCTTTGCGGCGGCATGCGCTTTCCGGGTTATTATGCGTCGGCACAAATCATAAGCAAGCGAAAAAGTACGCTGTTCGTGAGACGAAGGCATGCTGCCTT
>JAEZLG010000275.1 GCA_023435855.1 Bacillota bacterium
ACTTGAGGCCGTGCGCGCGGTTTCGCGTGAACAGCTTCTCGAGGTGCGAGACATAGGCGCTGTCGTAGCCGATAGCATTTTAGAATTTTTCAGCGATCCTTCCATAGCAAACCAGATAGACCGTCTCTTGGCGCACGGCGTAAAACCGAGGCCTGAGGAAGTAAAATCAAACGAGGGAAGCCCAATTGCAGGGAAAACGCTTGTGGTAACGGGAAGCATGGAGCGCATGGATCGAAAAGAGATAGAGGCGCTCATCGAAAGCTTGGGCGGTAAGGCGGCTTCAAGCGTGAGTAAAAATACCGATTTTGTGGTAGCAGGCCCGGGAGCGGGCAGCAAGCTCACAAAGGCGCGGGAGCTCAACATTGCGGTGCTTGATGAAAACGAATTCTTTAAGATGGTTTCGGCAGTAAACAGTCGGGAAAAATAGCCGCAGGATTTTTGCAGCCAATTAAGGCGGACGACGCAGACGTGCTCGGAGCGCACGTCGAGGAGGACAACGCAGAGTGGCGGCAAAAAGACTAGGGTAGATTTCCGAATGTTTGCTGTTGAAATCATAAGATCGGAGATGCACAATGAGGCTTGGTAAGCTCGATAACGACACTTTAAATAAACTCGTGCTCAGCAAATTGCAGCATGTGCGTTCCGAAGTCGTATGCGCACCGAGTGTGGGTGTAGACTGTTCAGCCGTAGACTTAGGCGGGAGACTCGCTGTGCTTTCGACCGACCCCATTACCTCCGCGACGAAAAACATAGGACGGCTCACGGTACATGTGAATTGCAACGACGCGGCTGCTGCAGGCGCTGAGCCAATTGGACTCCTTGTTACGCTTCTCGCACCGCCCTCTGCTAATGAGGAGGAACTCAATGCGGTAACGACAGAGCTTTCTGAAACGGCTGCGCGCGAAAACGTAGAGATTTTAGGTGGGCATACGGAGATTACGGATGCGGTCACGCGCATCGTAACAAACGCTACGGTTTTAGCTAAAGCAGGTGAACGCGGGGTTTTGACCCCGGGCGGCATGCAAGACGGAGACAGCCTTGTACTCACCAAGCATGCGGGGATTGAGGGCGCATCCATCATCGCGTCGGAGCAAGCGCACCGCATTGCAGGCGTATCGGAAGCTGAGCTTTTAGAAGCGCGCGGCTTTATCGGTTCTATCAGCGTAGTGAAAGAGGGGCTTATTGCGGCAGAATATGGCGCGACTGCCATGCACGACGTCACCGAGGGCGGTGTTTTGGGTGCTGCCTGGGAGATGGCTTTTGCCGCAGGGCGCGGTATCATTATCGATAAGGCGCAAATTCGCGTGCATCCCGTTACGCAAAAACTGTGCGATGCGTTTAAGATCGACCCGCTCCGTCTTATTTCGAGCGGTTGTATGCTCATTGCCGTTTCAGATGGGGCGGGGCTTGTGAAAAAGCTCAACGAGGCGGGTATAGACGCAGCAGTCATAGGCCGTGCGGCGGGCAGTGATGCAAGGTTTGTGGACGGTACGCTCATAACGCCTCCGGAAGCAGACGAACTGTATAAAACATTTTGATTCATTCGGTGCTTCATGTTATAATTAAAAGTCAAAATGGTCTGGTAGGCCATTTGTGCGAATTTTGATTTTTATTGAAGAATTCGTACCAAGGGAGGCAGAGATATGGTCAGCAGCATGACGGGCTTTGGACGTGCGAGCATCACCGAAGATGGGCGTGAGTTTACGGTGGAGCTAAAAAGCGTTAACCACCGTTATCTTGATCTCAATTTCAGAATGCCGCGCCACATCGGTTTTGTGGAGGACACCTTAAGAAAGGTGCTTACCGCCGAGCTGTCCCGCGGCCATGTCGAGGTTTACGTCAACTACCGAAACATCAGAAGCGATGCGAGGAAAGTCGAGGTAGACACTGCGCTTTTGGGCGAATACCTGCGCGCAGCGCGCCAAGCTGCTGAAATGTACGGGCTTAGGGATGATGTACAACTCTCCCGTGCGCTCAGCCTGCCCGACGTTACGGATATTATTGAAGCCGAGGAGGACAGGGAAGCCGTCGCTTCGGTCGCGCAAAAAGCCATGAAAATTGCCATTGAGGAATTGAAGTCCATGCGTGCGCTCGAGGGCGAAAGGCTTGCAAACGACCTCTGCGCTCGCTCGAAGTCCTTGGGTGAGATCGGCGGTAAAATTGCGCTTCGAGCGCCTAACGTGGTGGAGGAATACCGCGTAAAGCTGACGGAGCGTATCGAAACGCTTTTAAACGGAAACACAGAGGTGGACCGTACGCGGCTCGCAACCGAGGTTGCCCTGTTTGCCGACAGGGCAAGCATCGAAGAGGAGCTTGTACGCCTTAAAAGCCACCTTGTGCAGGCTGATCTTCTTCTCAACTCCAGCGAACCCGCGGGCAGGAAGCTGGATTTTATCGTGCAGGAATTGAACCGCGAGTTTAACACCATAGGTTCCAAAGCCAATGATGCCGAAATCGTAAAGCTTGTAATTTCCGGCAAGGCGGAAATTGAAAAGATACGAGAACAGATACAGAATATCGAGTAAGTGTAGGAAAATAAAATGTCGGCAAAGCTTGTAAACATAGGTTTCGGAAATATCGTATCCACAACGAGGATCGTGTCCATCGTAACACCAGACAGTGCTCCCTCTAAGCGCATTGTGCAGGATGCACGCGAGCGCGGCAGGCTTATCGACGCCACACATGGCAGGCGTACCCGCGCAGTTATCATTATGGACAGTACGCATGTGGTTCTATCGGCACTCCAGCCCGAAACTGTAGCAGGCAGGATCATGAACGATGAAGAATAGTATTGTTCTCCCAACTAAATTCTGAACGAACTTGGCGGTCTATTTACCAATCTAAATTCATGATTTAATTGGTGGAACAATATCAGCGGAGGTACTATGCAAAAGACCAAGAAGGGTTTGCTGATTGTGCTGTCGGGGCCTTCAGGCGTGGGGAAGGGCGTAGTAAGCAGGGCTGTTATAGAGCGAAACCCACAGCTTAAGCTTTCCATTTCGGCCACCACGCGAACGAAGCGGCCTTGCGAGATCGACGGCGTGAGTTACTTTTTCAAGTCTGAGGAAGAATTCAAACGTATGATCGTGAACGATGAGTTTTTTGAATATACGAGCGTATACGGCTCCAACTATTACGGCACACCCCGTGCCTATGTGGAGGAGGAACTGGCCGCCGGCCACGATATAATTTTAGAAATCGATGTGCATGGCGCAAACCAGGTGAAAAAGACCTACCCCAATGCCATTGCGATCTTCTTGGCGCCGCCGTCTATGAGTGCATTAAAATCGCGCCTTATCGGACGAGGCACAGAGGACAGTGATGCCGTGGAGCGCCGCTTCGGCGAGGCGCTTTATGAGCTGAAGCAGGCTGAAAAATACGATTATATTGTAGTGAACGATGTGCTCGACAAAGCGGTTGCCGATGTGGAGCATATCATTGCAGCGGAACACATGAAAGCGTTCCGCAGGCTCGATTTTGTGGAGGAACTCGAAGGAGGTTCGAAAAAACAATGATCAACAAACCATCCCTTAATGCGTTGCAGAACAAGGTCCCCAATCGTTATATGCTGGTTTCCGTGGTGTCCAAAAGGGCGCGCCTGCTTATGAGCGACCCCGAAAAGCTAGGCGAGCGTAAGCCTGTTTCCGTAGCTGTAGAGGAACTTTACGAGGATAAACTCGATATCGAATATCCCGAGGAATTTGCAAAATGAACCCCAAGGTCGTTGTGCTGGGCATTACAGGCTCCATCGCTGCGTTTAAGGCCTGCGACATCGTAAGCGGGCTTAAAAAGCGCGGCGTGGACGTGTATTGCATACTCACAAAGGCCGGCGCGGAATTCATTACGGCTCTCTCTCTCGAATCGTTAAGCAACCACCCTGTCGTGACCGATATGTTCAACCGCGAAACCCCGTGGGAAATAGAACACATCGCGCTCGCAAAACGAGCGGATGTGTTTTTAGTTGCTCCCGCGAGCGCAAACTTTATCGCCAAGGCAGCCAACGGTATAGCCGATGACATGCTCACGACCACCATTCTTGCGACCCGTGCACCCATACTCGTAGCTCCGGCGATGAATACCAACATGTATTTACATCCCGCTACGAAGGCTAACATGGAAGTTTTACAATCCCGTGGCTGCCGCTTTGTAGAGCCATCTTCCGGTCTTCTGGCCTGTGGCGATGTGGGGTTAGGAAAGCTCGCGAGCGTAGAGGAGATTATCGAAGCAACCATGGCGCTTCTTTACCCAAAAGAGGATTTAGCAGGTAAGCGCATACTTGTGAGCGCGGGCCCAAGCCGTGAAAACATCGACCCCGTGCGCTACCTTACCAACCGTTCGAGCGGTAAAATGGGCTATGCTATTGCGGAGGCGGCAGCGGAGCGAGGCGCTCTTGTCACGCTTGTATCAGGCCCGACAACGCTTACTGTTCCAAACGGCGTAAACCGCGTAGATGTTGTCTCCTCGGCGGATATGTTTACGGCTGTCGATTCGCACTTCGACGATTGCGACGCACTTATCATGGCAGCAGCGCCTGCGGATTTTACACCCGAGGTGGAAAGCGCAAACAAGATTAAGAAAAACGGCAGAGAAAGCCTTACCTTAACATTAAAACCAACGCGCGATATTTTAGCCTCTATGGGGCAACGGAAAAAAGCACAGCGTGTTTTGGGCTTTGCCGCCGAAACGGAGCATTTGCAGGAGAACGCGAATGCGAAACTCGAAAAGAAAAATCTCGATATGATTGCCGCCAACGATGTTTCAAAAGCGGGCATAGGTTTCCAATCGAATCAAAATGCCGTCACGCTTTATAAGCGAAATGGCGAGGCGCTTAATAGCGGCGTTATGGAAAAGCGCGCTTTGGCGGATTGGCTTTTGGATAAGCTGTTTGAATAGGATTATACATTTCACGGAACGGGCCGCTTCGGCGGCCTTTTAATTTTCAATAACAAGACTTCTCTTATGTATTATGTTATAATTTGGCTATATTCTGTGTTGTGCATGTTATTTTTAGTATGTAATTGATGCGATTTTAATTATAGTAATAAAGGGAAGTTGGTTCTGCATTCGAAAATATAACAATAGAGGTATTACATGAAAAGGTTTATTACAATTATTGCAGTGTTTTTATTAATACCGATCATACCCAATATCGCTACTGCGGAAGAATCCGATTGGACGCTAGTTCCTGTACCCGCTTCAGGTGGTTATACAACCCCTATTTATTTTGAAACAAATACCTACCTCGCGTCTGACATCACCGTTGATATGAATGACAATTTGTATGTCATGGGCGGCTCACGAATAGTCAGGTTTACCCCCAATGGACAATTAGATGAATCGTGGGGAAATAAAGGGATCCTATATGATGACAGCATTAGAAGCTCAAACGCTGAGCAGCTGGAAATCGTTGCTGACAGCAGGGGTTATGTATATGCGCATTGCCGGATCTGTGAAGATGGGAGTCCGACATTTATCAAACGCTATACACCTGACGGAAAGGTCGATATGTCATGGTACAAAGACGGCGTAATGGGCGGAAAGTTGACGGATTATTATATCGAGGACGATGATTCAGAACCGAGAGGAGGCATTCGCAATCAGGACGAGATCGTGCTCGACAGCAAAGATAATCTCTATGTTTTATGTGACAGGGAAGTATACCGTTTTTTGCCCGATGGAACACCTGACAGCAGTTGGAAGAAGCTTAAGATGAAACAGCCGTCGCGTGTATATGACGAAGGCGGACCCGACACAGTATGGTTTTCCAATGCGTTGAGAATTGACCGGCAGGATAACGTCTATATTTTTAATGGCTATGATCAAACAGTTTCAGTTTACGATGAGAATGGTCAACGGACCAGGTACGAAAAGTGCAATCTATATTATCCGTATGAATATTATGATGAAACAAAAAACCTGATTAATCAGCTGGCATTTGATTCAGAGGGTAACATTTATCACAATGATTATGAATCAGATTCAATATACAAATACTCAAAAGAATTTGTGTCTTTCTCCGATTGGAGCGATAGAGGCATGCTTTCGGCTCGAAACTATCAAAATCAGGAAATAGACGATTTTGTTTCGGATACTGATGGGAACCTGTATTTGCTGGATAAGGAAAAAGCAATTGTAAGTAGGTATACGAACGAAGGTAATATCGACGTTGAATGGTGCTCACTGGGCAGTTTGGGGCATGTCAATGGAGACGGAGAACCGATGTTGTATGTGAACGACATTGCTTTCGATAGTGACGGGAGCATTTATATAGTTGATCAAATCGATTATTATGAAACGCCTGAGCTTTATAAGCTGAATTCTCAGTTTGTATTAATCCCCAGTTGGAAAGCGGAGTTTGATGATAATGCAGAATGGGAGCTTGACCGCAATCCATCTGTATTCATCCATGGTGGGTATGTTTATGTCGAACAGCGAAATACAAATGTACGCATATGGGAAAGCAGAATCGTTAGGTTAAACAGCGATGGAAAACAGGAACCCGGCTGGGAGATAATTTCGGATGGATTTGTTATTGGAGTGATATCTGATTTATATGGCCGCCTCTATATATCGGATTCGAACTGTATGATCAAAAGATACATGCCAAACGGAGAGATAGATCAGACTTGGGCATTAAAAGAAATCCCTGAGGATGGCTTCATTTCCGGGGAAGCAATAGATTGTAATGGTTACCTCTATGTATGCGAAAGCAGATACAACAGAATCACGAGATATACGCCGGAAGGGATACGCGATTTTAGCTGGGGTGTGGGCGGGGATATAGTAGTACCTGACTCTGGCGGGTCGGACGAATATTTTGATTTATCAAGCATTGCGGTGGATGATGGCTGCAACCTCTATATAAGCGATATAACAAGCAATAGGATACTTCGCTATGACAGCAGCGGTAAACCGGATACATCCTGGTGCGTAAACGGCGAGTGGAAGTCGGCGGATGGTCTTTCAAGCTCGTTGACGCCAACTTTGATCAACCCGACTCGTATTAAAGTTTACGGGGGTAAGCTTTATGCTGTATGGAACAATATGCTTTATGTAATGCGTGACTCATTAGCCAATCTCGGCATAAAAAATGAATCCGAGCCGCTAGCTTCTGCAGCGGTAACACCTGCTGTTACTGACAATGAAACAACAGTAGATGCAATTACGAGTAATAAGATGCTTAGTTGGTGGTGGGTTATCGGCGGCGGTGTCCTAATCAGCTTAGCACTAATACTACGTCTGACGAAAAAATCATCAAGAAACTAAAAAGGAAAAGTGAGTATTAAAACTACTGATGCTACTCCCTCTGCATTAATGTTAGCTATATATCAGAATGTCTGTACAAACCAAGACTATATAACTACTAAGCGGCAGCGTGCCTGGTGCTATTACTATAATTTAAATTAATGGACAATCATGTGTTGATTGCTTATTGAGCATGCGCCATACAGAGAGCAAATTGCCCATTATTTTGAACTCAAGCGGTTATCCGAACTTCCCATTATTTTTATGATAGTCAAACGATGCAATTCGTTTGCATGAAGTTCCACATTGACGAAGTTCATCCTAATATTTTTGGCGATACTAAATTATTATGCCTAATAGAAGGACACGAAGGGATGACGATAATGGACAAAATGCTTCTTATAAATCATAAGAAACCGTCGCGTTTGAATGTGTTTATTAGAACGTTAAGCATAATGAGAATTTTGTTTTGATATGCTTCGGGAGCTTTTGTAAGATATTTTGCCATAGTTGGTTTATAGGAGAAAGTATATGAGAGACACACTGCAAAACCGCTGCGAACTGTTCGTGGAAAACAGGGACATCATTAAGTCCGCTTTCGGTTGGGAGAATTCCTACCTGTATCCGCTGTGCGCAAGCCTCTATGCCGTTCAAAACAGAGCTATGGATGTAGCCGCCATGAAAGAAAGCAGGGAACTACTCAAAAGCAGAACGGGCATCTTCTCCAGTTTTCGGGGCGCCTCCAAAATGGCAAGCGTGACGATGCTGGCGCTATCTCCTGACCCGGAGGATATGCTGGACCGGATGCTGCGTGTGTACACAAAGCTGAAGGAACTCTTTTTGGGATCAGAATACCTGACGGTGGCGGCAGCGACAATTGCGGGCATGGTGGAGCCCGACCAGTATGACCAAATCGCAAGCGCTACCAGGGCCATTTATAACCGGATGAAGGACGCACATCCCTTCCTGACCTCCGGTGAGGACAGCGCCTTTGCGGCTTTGCTTGCTATGTCAGGGCTGGGCGATATGCAGATTGAACAGGAAATGGAGCGCTGCTATGTGATTCTTAAGCCAAGCTTCTTTTCCGGCAACGCGGTCCAGTCCTTGAGCCATGTGCTGGCGTTGGGGGAAGCGCCTGCGGAAAAGAAATGCCGCAAGGCAATGGAGCTGTTCGAGTACCTGAAAGAGCGCGGGTACAAATATGGAACCAGCTATGAGCTGGCCACCCTTGGCGTGCTTGCCTTATTGGATACGGATGTCGCCACGCTGGCCGGGGACATGATGAAAGTTGACGACTACCTCAAAGCGAAAAAGGGCTTTGGGGCCTTCGGTGTTGGCGCCAAGCAGCGGTTGATGTACGCAGGCATAATGACCATGTGCGAGTATGCTCCCCCCGCTATGACCATGCAGGCTGCAGCCCTCAATGGCGTAGTATCACTGGTGGTCGCGCAGCAGGCGGCTATTTGCGCCTCTGTAGCCGCCTCCAGCGCAGCCGCCGCATCTAGCTCATCCTCCTGACGATGTGCAAACAGGAATTTGTTTGTGGGGAAGCATTATAATGAGAATTATGTATGAGCAAATCATTTTATAATAGGCTAATGGCATTGGTTCTGCATTGCAATCAGCTTTTATAGCGGCATATATAAGTTTGTTGCTCGTAAAAATACCCATATGGATAGCAGATTTCCTTTGGATTGTTTCTGGTCTTTTTGGAATTATCATTGGCATCATGTCTGTTAAGAATACGGGAAAAGCAACTTTTCTAGTATGTTAATTGCAATTATTGGAGTTATACTAATACTCCTATTGCTTTTAAGCATTGGTATAACATCAATGTAGTTTTGATATGCCCTTGCATATCATTTTATTGGGCTAGAAAAGTGCGTTGGACAATTTGTAGAGCCAACTTAACTACCGATTACTTATAACCCAAGAGGTTTAGAGACTTCTCGATGAACAGGAATGGATAAGCGGTGTGCAGCACTTGGTGCAAATAATCCAAGCCATCAAAAGCGCGGTGGGAGGACAAGGGCTGAGACCTAGTTTCGGTGCATTCTGCCAATGGGTAGAAGGTAAAATAAAATGCCAATGATCAATCGTGTTATAACATCACCATTATGAAGTATGAACAGTTGAGCAAATAAAACAATAGGCTTTTACACATAATATAAGAATTACTACCACCGAATTGCGATGGAACATATAGTAAACTTTTTGAGGAATAGAGAATTATGGCAGATGTTAAGGTCCAAATACTTGATGACGCTCCTATTATTATAAAGGGAGAATCAGAATTAATTGATGGCGAAGGCAAAAGTATGGGAAACAATGCTGAACTTCATTTGTGCAGATGCGGTCTATCAAATAATTAACCATATTGTGATGGTTCTCATTGTGGGAAGTTTGAGAGTAAGATTCGTGCAAAATAATATAGAAACGAAGCAGCATGCACGTGTAAAGTTAGACGTGTAACCAATTTGCTAAGGGTAAGTTCAATGGAAAAATGGAAATGTAAAGTATGCGGTTATATACAAGAAGGTAATGAGCCTCCAGAAGAATGCCCGGTATGTAAAGCTGCAAAAAGTGAATTTGAGTTAGTTGATGAAGTATTGGCTGTAAAAAAATCCAAAAAGTCAACAAGATGGCGTTGTACCGTATGTGGGTACATTCATGAAGGGGATGCGCCTCCAAAGGAATGCCCGGTTTGCAGAGTGTCCGCTGAAAAGTTTGAAAAGTTTGGGGAAGCTGCAGAAGAAAAGTATAAACGGCTAAATGCCTATGGACCAAATGGGAAGAAGCTTTGGCAGTGTAATGTTTGTCTTTATATTTACGAAGGAGATGAACCTCCATTCCTCTGTCCACGATGCTGGGCTCCTCAGGAATACTTTGTGAATTTGACAAACCCAAAGCCAATACCGGATCCATACAAACCGGACACCACCAATGCCCTTGAAGCGGATATCCTTGTAGTGGGTACCGGAGCAGCAGCATTTAGTGCTGCCATTACTGCAGCTAACAAAGGAAATTCAGTTATTATGTTGGAGAAAAGCGGGATTATCGGAGGCACCACCAGGCGATCAGGAGGTGGTTTCTGGACTCCGGTGAACCGCCATCAGAGAGCAAAGGGTATACACGATAACCATGAGGATGCCCTGCGCTACATGTGCCGTCAATCCTACCCTCAGCTATATAATGAGAATGCTGAGCGATATGGACTTCCTGAGTATGAATACAGTTTGATCGAAGCTTGTTGCATGAATGCCGCATCAACGGTGGAATATCTTGAAGAACTTGGTGTTTTTAAGTCTATAGAAGATATAAGCTGGTTGGGAAAAAATTCGGTTGACTATCAGAGTAACCTTCCGGAAAATAAGGGAATAAGGGGAAGAATCCTTTTTCCTCAGAATGATCAGGGAGGAACAGGCTTTGGTGTAGTGCTGACGGAACGCTTTAAAAAGTATGCGAAGGAGCATGGTATCCCGGTTAATACCCACCATGAGGTTACAAGGATTTTAAGAGATAATGAAGGTCGAGTGCATGGTCTTGAAGTAGTTGCTGAAGGTAAAACAAAAACCTATAATGCAAAAAAAGCAGTAATCTTTGGCTCCGGTGGATATACCCATAATTCAGAAATGCTTCGAAACTTTCAGAGGGGACCTGTTTATGGAGGATGTGCTTCACCTGAATGTGAGGGCGATTTCATTCCTATGGCTTCTCAAATCGGAGCAAAGCTTGGAAACATGCAGGGCGCATACCGTGCTCAGTGTTTGTTTGAAAATGAGCTGTCTAATCCCCATGCAGCTAATAACTGTTTCTTTATAGCAGGTGATAGTGTTTTTCAAGTTAATAAATATGGAAAACGAGTACTAAATGAGAAAAGAAACTATAATGATCGCGGTATGGTACATTTTGCCTGGGATCAGAATAAGGCGGAATGGACAAATCAGCTTCTTTTCCTCATCACTGATCAGCGAACTGTGGAATATTGGGAGGGTTTCCCCCCCTATGCCACAACAGGCATTGATGTACAATATCTAATACAAGGAAATACTCTGGAGGAACTGGCAGAGAATATCAAAAAGCGAGTGGAAGGCTTGGCAGAACATATTGGAAGCTTCCGTCTTGATGAATCCTTTGCAGAGGGATTAAAGGAGACATTTGAGCGCTTTAATGAGTTTGCAAGAACCGGAAAAGATCTTGACTTCCACCGTGGAGATTATGAATATGATCGGGAATGGGCATCTATCAAGCCAACTAAACCGGGAGTAAACTGGCCGGAAGATATGAACAAAAATTACACCATGTATCCTCTTTCAAGTGAAGGTCCGTATTTTGCAGCTATTTTAGGATCTAGCACCCTTGACACCAATGGAGGTCCGGTAGTTAATACATACGGGCAGGTCCTTGATTGGAGCGACAAGCCAATTCCAGGCCTATATGGAGCAGGTAACTGTATCGCATCCCCAAGTGCAAATGCTTATTGGGGTGGCGGTGGTACAATCGGGCCAGCTTTAGTCTTTGGTCATCTTGCAGCAAAACACGCCTCAAGTGAGTAAAGCATGGACTTTTGTACAAAATAAAATGAAGTCATAATTATAAGGAGAGACAAGTATGGATAAACCTGTAGTTGCTGGAAAATCACCTATTCCTGTTGAACTGAAAAAGGGTGAAACTTATTATTGGTGTACTTGCGGAAGAAGCTCTTCTCAGCCATTTTGTAATGGAGCACATCAGGGCACTTCGTTTGAGCCTATGGCTTTTACTGCTGAAAAAGATGAAACTGCTTATTTATGTGCTTGCAAACACACTAAAAACCCTCCATACTGTGATGGATCACACCTAAATCTATAGCTCAATGGTTGTTACATGAATATTAAGCTAATCATAACAAAAGTGAAAATTGCATCCCTAAATTTAAGGGCGTGCAATTTTTTACTATACGGATAGTAAAGTGATAAACTATATGTTTGATTAATCGTATGAACTTACGGCGAAGGATTACACGACCATTGCGTTCCATTGAAGTGCTCCGAAGAAACGCTGATTGAACGCCATAAAAATCGCGGCGACATTAACGAAGTACTATTTCAATGGTTAAGAATGAAGCCACATCCTGGTGATTATGGTAATTGATTTCCGCATTATGTTTATGATGGACAAGTCGCTATAGCAATTATGTGAAGCGGTCACTAAATAGTGTCGGAAGTCGGAACCGGAATAAATAAAAAGAACTGTATTTGAATAATTCAAAAATTTAGTTGCATAATCGCAATAATAATATTATTCGATTTCTTTTTGTCGTTGACTTTACATGAATTTAACATTCCCTTTACACGAACATTATAGAGATGTTGTATTAATGAATATATATGTTCCTGTCGGCAACTTAACAGTAGCAAAAAGCGGAGGACAATGAGTGGACGATATAACGTTAAAAAATAAGCGGATAAAGATAGCAGCAGAAGCAGTGAACCTTTATTATGGCGCTTTCCAGGCTTTGAGGAACATCAATATAGATATCCTTGAATGCGCTATTACGGCTATAATTGGCCCGTCCGGTTGCGGCAAATCTACGCTTCTTCGCATTTTTAACCGTATGAATGACTTGATACCCGGGGTTAAAGTAGATGGCAGTATCATGCTCGACGGAGTTTCTCTTTACGATAAAGATACGGATGTTGATGCACTCAGAAAGAGGGTCGGCATGGTCTTTCAGAAACCCAATCCATTTCCAATGTCAGTATACGATAATGTCGCTTTCGGACCGAGACACCACGGAATAAAACGTGAGTTAGCACTGACGGATATAGTGGAGAGGACTCTAAGCCAGGTAGCTTTATGGGACGAGCTTAAAGATAAGCTGAAATCACCCGCTTTCGACCTTTCTCCGGGCCAGCAGCAGCGTCTGTGTATCGCGCGCGCTCTGGCCGTGGAACCCGAGGTCATATTGATGGATGAGTCGTGCAGCGCCCTTGATCCGGAATCCACACTTAAGGTTGAGGAGTTGATGCGTGAGCTTTCCCTCAAATATACGATAATCATTGTTACACATAACATGGAACAAGCGCTGCGTGTGTCTGATATGACAGCGTTTATGATGATGGAACATGACAAAGCCGGGGCACTGGTAGAATACGCTCCGACATTCGAAATCTTTTCCACTCCTAAAGATAAACGCACGGAAGACTATATCACAGGACGGTTTGGATGAGAACTGAATTATTTTATATAGGCCCTATAAAGCAGGTGTTGGGGCGGAAGTGTGGAATGGAAATATGAAACATTTGATTGAAACTTATAGACCTATATTGATAAGGGTGGTTCCCGCGGCAGTAGCTATGACTCTGGCTATAACCCTTTTGTGCGGATGTAGCCGGAAAAACGGAGCAGGCATGATTGTTGCCGGTTCTACTTCCGTACAACCCTATGCCGAAGTTTTAGCTGAAGAGTACATGATCCTTCATCCCGGCACCGAGGTCGACATACAGGGCGGAGGGTCATCGGCCGGAATTACGGCCGCACAGTCCGGCACTGCCGATATCGGCATGTCTTCCCGTGCGCTCAAAGAAGAGGAAAAGGGCCTTTGGTCTGTGGAGATAGCGCGGGACGGATTGGCTATTGTAGTAAACCCGGCAAACCCGGTTAAGGATCTCACTTTAGATCAGGTACGCAGTATCTACTCGGAGACTATAACTAACTGGAGTGAGGTTGGGGGCGCTAATCACGAGATACATGTCATAACGCGCGAAGAGGGTTCAGGGACAAGAAGTGCTTTTACGGAACTTGTGATGGGTAAATCGACCGAGATAACCCCGAGGGCTATCGTACAGGACTCTAACGGGGCGGTACGACAGTTGGTTTCAGATGACTCTAACGCCATAGGCTTTATATCTCTGGGTCTCGTGAATGAAAATGTAAAGGCTCTTGAATTAGGAGGAGTTGCTCCTACGCGGGA
>JAEZLG010000287.1 GCA_023435855.1 Bacillota bacterium
TCATAGATGTGCTCACAAAACTCCCTCTCGAGGGGGAGGATGCTTTAACGATAAGCGTACTTCGGGAGCTATTTAAGCTTGAGACTGACGGTAAGAGCGTCGGCCTGAAATCGGCCGACGATTCCGGCCCCCTTACACTCAACGTAGGCATTATGAATTGGGATGAAAAGGGCATAAGGGAGTTCACGCTCGACATCCGCGCACCGATTACTTTACCGGAGACGCAGATTCTAAATAAGCTTGACAGCGGTTTTGCCGATGCGGGGCTTGTTCGGGACAGTTATAGCTACACCCCGGGGCATTATGTGGACCCCGAAAGCGAACTCGTGCAAAAGCTTTTAAAGGTATATGAAGAACGCGCAGGCGAATACCTGCCTCCGCTTAAAATCGGCGGCGGCACGTATGCCCGAGCCATAGAAAATGCCGTAGCATTTGGCTGCGAACGACCGGGTGTCGAAAACCCCGTGCATATGCCTAACGAGTTTATCAGCATCGAAGACCTCATGTTCAACACAAAAATGATGGCTGACGCCATCCTTGCGCTGGCTGCGAAGTAAATTTTCAAATAGCAATAATCAGAGGCCGCAACGTCGTGACGTTGCGGCCTCTAACTTTTAGCTGTAAAAAATAAATCGCTAAAAATATCATAATGTAACTGCCCTGTAACCGGCATGGTTTATGATGTAAACACAGATTAGTAATTATTGTTAAAAGGCGTTGGAAAACGCACCCGCCGTATAACACGCGGCAACAGAAATTACACCAAGAAAGCTTTTACGAAAGAGAGATAAATATTATGTTGAAGAGAGTATTGGGCTTATTGATAGCCATCCTGATGTTGACGCAACCGCTATATGCGATTGCGCAGGCAGAAGGGGAGCTCCCCGTCGTCGGCGGAGAGATTAAGGACCCCGAGCCTAGCATAACGCCTGCGGCAGAAATCACTGATGAGCCGGGTGTTGAGTTTGAGCTGCAGGGCAGGCACCCGCATACGACTCCGACCCCAATCCCAACCCCAACCCCGGCCCCTTCCTATACAGTTAAATATCACTACAATTATCCGGACGGCGGCAACGGCGTAAGCGAGACTACATACAATTCCGCCACAATCACGTTGGAATCGCCACCGACTTATCCTCAAGGATATACTTTCCTGGGCTGGTCAAGGAGCGGGAGCGGTTCAGCGCCCTATTATGAAGAAGGTGCCTCCTATATAATTACGGAGAATGGTACCATCCATTTCTACGGGCAATGGCAGGTCAGCACCTACACCGTTACCTTTACGGCGGGCGCTAACGGCAGCCTTTCGGGAAGCTCTTCGTCCATCGTCAACTACAATACTCCGTGGAGCAATATTGCGGTACCTACGCCAAATGGCAATACCGGCTATGCGTTTAAAGAGTGGTCTCCTTCGCTTCCCGCGGGCAGTGACAAGATTACAACTGATTTAAGCTTCACGGCAAGCTTTGAGCCGATTTCGTACAACATCAATTACAACCTCGATGGCGGTACGAACAATGGCTCGAACCCTTCCACTTACACCGTAGAATCCTCCGTTATGCTTTCAGACCCCACCAAAGTTGGATATAGGTTTATTGAATGGCAGGAAAACGGTATTTCAACCACGGGCATCCCCGCCGGGTCAACCGGTGCAAAAACATTTACCGCCATTTGGGGGATAGATGAATACACATTGAGCTATAATCTCAACGGCGCTGCCGGTACCCCACCCGCATCGACAACACTTGCAAACGGCACAACGGTATCCGGTCTTGCAGGCCTGCCTGCAGGCATTGTATACCCGGGCTATACATTTGATGGCTGGAGCCTTACCCCCGGCGGTTCTAAGGTAACCTCCGTAACGATACAGGACTCCGATATTGAACTGTATGCGCGTTGGAATGCGGAAACCTACACACTGTTTTACAATAGAAACGGCGGCATCGGGGGGGTTCCCGCTGCAGTCGGCGGCTATACAATCGGCCAAACGGTGACATCTTTTGCAGCAAAACCCTACAGCCTCTTTAAACAAGGTTATACATTCCTTGGTTGGGGCACTTCGACAAACAGCGGTGTGGTCGAATCCGTCACGTTTGGAACCTCAAACATCACACTTTATGCGCAGTGGCAGATCAACACCTACACCGTGAAATTCTTTGGTAGGTATGGAGAATTGCTTAAAACGGAGGCCGTAAACTTCGGCGGCAGCGCCACGCCTCCGGCTACTGATATTTATAACGGTTTCGGGTTCATGTCGTGGTTCCCAAGCTACACAAATATAAACTGGAATACCAACGTGTATGGCTTGTGGCTTCCCATTCCTTATAACATCACTTACGGTGGGGTAGAAGGTGCAGTAAACCCCAACCTACCGGTATACAACGTACTCTTCCCGACAATCACACTTAATAATCCCCAAAAGCCGGGTTACGTGTTCACCGGCTGGGAGCCCGAGGGCATCATCCCTCACGGCAGTACGGGTAATAAGCACTTCGTCGCTACTTGGGAAGCGGATACGGATAATGACGGCGTTGCCGACAAAGACGAATTCCGCGTCACCTACGACTTAAACAGCGGCAGCGGCACGACCCCCGTAGATACCTACCTTTACAGCGGCATCAGCCCGCAGTCCACATTCACCGCAGCTTCGCAGGGCGATATCAATCGTTTCGGCTACACGTTCCTCGGTTGGGATAAAGATGGGAGTGCAGCGACAGCAAGTATTGCGGCAGGTACCGAAGGTAATACCATCAACGCAACCACCGGCAATGTAGAGCTGTATGCGATATGGCAGTTAAACCAGTACACCATCACCTACGCCGGTCTCGCGGGCTCGAGCTTTGCGACGACCAACCCCAACGTTACAACGTTTAGTGTTGAAACACCGACCTTTACCATCACTAACCCGACAAGACCCGGCTATACCTTTAACGGTTGGACAGGAACAGGCCTTAGCACCAATACGAACAGTATAACGATCGAAAGCGGAAGCACGGGCGACAGGACTTACACCGCGACATGGTCGATTAACTTCATCCCGGCGACTGTAACCCCGACCCCGATTGTGACGCCTGTCCCCCCCGTCGTACCGGCTCCCGTGACACCGGTTCCTACAACCACACCCGCACCTACCGCGAGCCCGACGCCGGAGCTCACAACCATCCCCGAGGAGAGCACACCCTTGAATCCCTCGCCCGACGTCGGCCTTACGGAGATTCCCGATGAGGAAGTGCCGCTTGCGGCACAGCCCGAAACCCCGGACGTTTTGACGCTCGTGAACCTTATTGCCATGGTGCTTACTGTGGTTGGTGCGGTCATCGTGCTGCTCAAGAAGTCTAAGAAGGATGAGGAGACAGGAAAAGAAGAAAGCGGCTTCAAGCGCACCGGCACCAAAGTGATATCCCTTATTGCCGCCGCGGGAGCTGTAGCATACTTCTTCCTCACCCAGCCGCTCAATGGTTTGGATATCTGGGATAAATACTCCATCTGGCAGCTTGTTATATTCGCGGTGGGCGCAGTAATGGCAATCGCTGCACACACGAAAAAGAAAGCGCAGGAAAAAGCGGAAAACGCCGATGCGTAATAAGTAAGACACAAAGTCTAAAGCGGCTCCGGTTCACCGGGGCCGCTTTTATGTACTAAAGTGTTCGATGTGATTTAGGTTGGCAGAAATTGCTGCATGCAAACCTAGGCTGCCATTACCTTACTCTACGCTCTTGAGTGAGGATACCATGTCGATCTTTTTAAAATGCCCGAGCATAAAAAGATTCACGAGCATGGCAAAAAGAAGCGTCAGTATGGCGGAATAAAGGTAGGTATTTGGGAGAATGTCGCGGCTGAACATCATCATGTTCACCTCGGTTGTAATAAGCACGTAACGCTCAAGTCCCACGCCCATCAAAAGCCCCGCACCGATGCCGAGCAAGGTAAGCCACACGTTTTCACGGTAGATGTAGGCCGCGAGCTCCTTGTTGTAAAAACCGAGCACCTTCAAAGTAGCGAGCTCACGCGAGCGCTCTTCAAGATTAATGGTATTGAGGCTAAACAGCACCACGAACACCAGTGCTGCTGCAGAAATTATGAGCACCCATATGATGGTGTTCATTGCGTTCATCACCTTTTGCATGTTGCTTCGAGCAAGGGTTGAAGATGTTACGGCGCTAACGCCGTCCAAATTTAACAGCCGCTCGGAAAGCGCTGTTACACCTTCGGTGTTCAAAAGGCGCAAGAGCAAAGCATTTTCCTTTGCGGGCTCACGAAACACCCTTTCGTAAAGAGCGGGGCTTATGTAAATGTAGTGCGCCAAATAGTTCTCGGCAATTCCGCTTACCGTAAAGGTAAAGCGTTGTCCGTCACCGTCGACAGCGGTAAAGGAATCTCCTATGCCGACCGAAAGTATGTCTGCAAGTTTCTCGGTTATAATAACACCATCGTCGCCGACCGTAAGCGGCGTTTTGCTTTCACGCTCACGTAAGCATAAGACCTCGTTAAACGCCTCCTGCGACAAAGGAGAGGTGAGCACGGCGGTCACAATGGCTCCGTTCTCCGTTACGTCCATATTTTTTTGTGCGATAGGTGCGCTCAGCGCTATGTCCGGCTCTTCTTGAAGTGCCTTGTAAAGGCGCCTAAAATCAGCATCTGAAAGATCCTTGTTCAGAGCAATCTTCATGTCGTAAAGCTGAAGTTCTTCAAACTGCTTGGGAATGATAAGTTTGATGGCGTCATTGAGCCCAAAGCCCGTAAACATCAGCGCCGTGCACGCAGCAACGCCAAAAACGGTCATCGACAAACGCTTTTTGTAGCGGAACAGGTTTCTTAGCGACACCTTTTCACTAAAGCTCACGCGCTTCCATAAAAATGGAATGCGCTCAAGTAGAATGCGTTTACCCGGCTTTGGCGACTGCGCGCGTATGAGCTCCGCGGGCACGCTTCTAAGGCTCTTGAGGCATACGAGATACGCGGGCAGCACGGCGCTCAAGACTGCGACGAGCACCGAAAGCACCATGAGTGTAAAATCGTATTGTATTTTAAGCTCAGGAAGCGTGTACATGATTGTGTAAGCATCAAATACGATGCGCGGAAACAGCACAGGTCCGAAAAGTGCACCCAATGCGCAACCCAAAATGGACGCTGTTGCCGCATAGAGCAAATAATTCATGGCGATGGCAACTTTAGAATAGCCGAGTGATTTGAGTGTGCCGATTTGGGAGCGGTCGCTGTCCACAAGCCTTGTCATGGACGTCATAACGACCAAGGCCACAACGAGGAAGAACACCGCGGGCACTACTTGGCTTAAAGCATCCATGCGCTCCGTATCTTGCTCGAAGCTGTTAAAGCCCAAGTTTTCATCCTGATCCAGCACATACCATTCAGGAATCTTTAGGTCACGAAGCGCCTGCTCACCATCCGAGATTTCCTCTTTTGCATCCCGAAGCTCAACCGTAGCTTCCGCGCTTTTTTCAACGTACTCCGCATTGCCGTCGGAATATTCTTTTTCGCCGTCGAACAACTCCTCTTTGGCATCGTCAAGTTCCGTTTGACCTTCACGCTCTGCTTTTATAAGCTTCCTTTCGTTTTTTGCAAGCGTCTCTTTCGCTTCGTCGAGCTCTTGCTTTGCCTCGTCGAGCTTTTGTTTAGCCTCGCTTAACTGCGCGTTTGCCTCTTGCCTTGCGGCATTCAACTGTGCTGTACCGCGGTCGAGCTCTTGCTTTGCCGCATCAAGCTGCTGCTTATTTTGCGCTAAGGAAACTTGAAAGCCGTTTACGGCTTGTGACACTTGGTCATAAGATATATATCCGGCCGAATAGGCGTATAGTGCGGATGCAAGCTGCGGATCGATTGCCTCTGCAGCCGGTGCGAGAACGCCTATTGCTGCGGGTGTATCAGGCGTTTCGCCACTTCCGAGTGCTGCATTAAGTGCACTTTGATACTCCGCCGCCTCTTCATACGCGGCAAGGCCGCTTTGATACTGTGCTGTTCCCCGGCGCAATTGGCGCTCGGCGTCATTTAACTGCAAGGCTACATCCTGCATCGAGATTTCGTATTCTAAAAGGCCCGCCTCATATTCCTTAAGCCCTTCCTCATATTGCCTGCGGCCTTTTCTTAGTTTTGCCTTTGCATCTGCAATCTCGTTTTCAAAGTTTGTCTTTCCTTCACGATACTCCGCCCAACCGTCATTTAACTCTACTCGGGCGTCAAGCAACTCCTGCTTAGCGTCAGCCAACTCCCGTTCTGCATCGGCGACTTCCTTTTTGGCATCAGCAATTTCTTTCTCGCCATCTGAAACAATCTCAGAATAGCGTATCTTACTGCGTCCGATGCCTGCAATTTCAAGCGTATCCTCGATGGGGGAGAGGAGTTCCTCGTAAGCGGCGGAGTAACGGTCGAGCGAAATGTCTTTCTCAACTGCAAGGTTCAGCTCCGTATATACGGAATAGGCGAAGTCGGAGAAAGGAATAAAGCAGTATGCGTCGGTCGCACCACTTCCCACGGTGCTTGCACCGCGGTCGAAGGAGATATATAGAGGGGATTTTGCAATGCCCACAACGGTAAAGCTGTCGGTATGGATTATATCCATAAGTTCTTCACCGTCGCCTGCGGTAAACTGTACCGTGTCACCCACATGAATGTCGGTTTTAACCATAAAATGCGGATCCATCAGGCATTCGCCGCTTTTTTGCGGCATGCGTCCCTCCAAAAGAGTAGGCACATTCATCGTCTCCTTGCCGTTAGGTGCAAGGGAGTGTAAGCGCACTGCGTATGTTTCGCTACCAAAAAGTGCCAAAGCTCCTCCGGAATAAGCGGGCAGCACTTCGGAAACGCCTTCAACGTTTCGGACTGTATCTATATCGTCCTCGGTAAAACCGCCTGTCGAGAGTATGCGGATATCCATAAACCGCGTATCCGAAAAATAGGTTTGCGCAGTAAGCCGCATATCGGCCCCGATGGACCTAAGGCCCGCGAAAAACGAAATGCCCAGCATGGTGATAACCACGATGGAAAAATAACGCCCA
>JAEZLG010000002.1 GCA_023435855.1 Bacillota bacterium
CGGCCGGGAAACATACATATGTGCTTGGTAACATCGGCATCCCTATAACAGAGCATGCGTCTATGATTGACGCGGGCGACTATGTTGTAGCAGAGGTTGCAGCACTGCAGCTTGAAAGCATCAAGGATTTTCGTGCGAACGCCGCCGGCATGCTCAACATAACCGAGGATCATCTAAACCGCTTTGAATATAAAATGGAAAACTACATCGCCGCGAAGTGCAGGATATTTGAAAATCAGCGAGAAAGCGACTTTGCGGTACTAAACTACGACGACCCCATCGTTCGGGATATGCACCGTCTCACCAAAGCTCGCATCATTTACTTTTCGATGGAGCACGAGCTTAAGGAGGGCATGTACTTACAAGAAGGGCGGATGGTATGGTGCTTTGACGGCAATAAGATACCGCTCATCCATGTAAGCGAACTAAAAATTCCCGGCGCACACAATGTGCAAAATGCGCTTTGCGCTGCATCGCTGGGGCTTTGCATGGGGCTTAATCCCGTAAAAGTTTGCGAAGGCCTTAAGAGCTTCAAGGGTGTGGAGCACCGCATAGAGTATGTGCGAGAGGTGGGCGGCGTTCAATACATCAACGACTCAAAGGGCCCCAACCCCGCCTCCACCATCAAGGCCGTGCAGGCGATGACAAGGCCGACAGTGCTGCTTCTTGGCGTAGGCAACTACGATAAAAAGAGCGATTTTCTGCCGCTTTTTCAAGCGTTTGACGGAAAAATCAAGGCGGTGATCGCATCGGGAATCAATGTTCCTGCCATAATGGATGCGGCAAAACGAGCGGGGTACACGAATGTACATACCTTTGAAGGCGATCTCGATGCGCTTTTAAGGGAGGCTAAAGCGCTTACAAGCGAAGGTGATACCGTGCTTCTTTCGCCGGCAGCGGCGAGTTGGGGTATTTTTTCGGATTATGAGGAACGAGGACGCGAATTCAAAAAAGCTGTAATGCGTATTTAATTTAAGGCGTAAGGATTCAGCTCTTTCGAAAACCTTACTAGGGGGGGACAAAATCAGAGCGTGAAGGCAGCGAGCGCGCAGACGGAACTGAAAAAGCCGCTTTATACGCCCGGGCATTTGGATTTTCCACTGCTTGTGGCGATTGTCGTGCTTTGCGCGTTTGGTCTTGTGATGCTGTTTTCATCAAGCTATTATTACGCTCACACCTATAAGGGCGACGGTTTTTACTATCTGAAAAGCCAGGCCATGTACTGCGGTGCAGGGCTCGCTATGCTGTATATACTATCACGCCTCAACTATCGTCACATCGAAAAACTCCGTGTAGTAGGTCTTATCGGGGTTGTGTTGCTTCTCGTGCTTGTTCTTGTTTTGGGCCAGGAGAAGAACGAATCGCAGCGCTGGCTTAAAATACCGGGCACGAGTATCGCATTCCAACCCTCGGAGTTTGCAAAATTTATACTTGTGCTATATATGGCGTCGTTCATGTCGCGACACCCAAAACGCATGGGAAGCCTTGCGCACGGCATCGCACCCATGCTCATCATTATGGCAGTGGTCGCGGTACTCCTGCTTTTGCAGCCCAATCTTTCCATGACGATTATATTCGTGGCGACCGGTATGGTAATGCTCTATGTGGGAGGTGCACCACTTAAATATCTGTTAATTATGGCGCTGCTGGCGGTACCGGCGGTACTTTTACTTGCGAAAGCGCAGCCTTACCAATGGGCAAGGCTTATGATTTTTACCGACCCTTGGAACACCGACAAGGGCGACGGCTATCAGCTTAGACAGTCGCTTTATGCGCTCGGGTCCGGAGGCTTGTTCGGGCAGGGTCTCAACTTTAGCCGCCAGAAGCTTTTGTTTTTACCATACGGGGAGAGCGACTTTATATTTTCGATCATCGGCGAGGAACTGGGCTTTATAGGCTGTACATTCGTTGTGTCTATGTACTCCTTTATCACCTACCGCGGCTTGCGTATCGCTATTATATGCAAGGATCGTTTCGGCTCGCTTCTTGCGGCGGGTATCACAAGCGTAGTAGCGCTGCAGGCGGCAATCAATATCGGTGTCGCCACAAGCTCCATACCTCCCACCGGGCAAACACTCCCGCTCGTCAGCCATGGGGGGACTTCTTTGCTTATTTTTCTCGCCGCATTTGGTATATTGTTGAATATATCCAGAAATCTTGAGCCTCAGTAGAACGTTACATCTCCTGCCCGCATAGAATTATTGTACGGGAGGAGTTTTGCATGGCAAGGTTTATCGTCTCGGGCGGGCGCCCGCTCCAAGGAAGCCTGCGTGTTTCCGGCGCGAAAAATGCGGCACTGCCCATCCTCGCGGCCTGCTTGCTTTCGGATAAGGAAATCGTTTTGTCCGATTGCCCCTGGCTTCGAGATGTAGAGAACATGCTCAGCATCCTAGCTGCACTAGGCGCAAAATGGGTGAGAGAAGACAACATTGTACGAATCAACCCCGAACCGGCTCACAGCTTCATCATGCCGCACCGTACCTCCAAAGAGTTACGATCGTCGATTTTTACGCTTGGGCCGCTTCTAGGGCGGTTTAAAAGGGCGGTGTGCACCTACCCGGGTGGATGCGAGATCGGTCATCGGCCGATTGATCTTCACTTAAAGGGGTTATCCATGCTCGGGGTGAACATCACCGAGGAGCACGGGCAGATTATTTGCGACGGAAGAAACATGAAAGGTGCAGAGATACACCTTGATTATCCGAGCGTAGGTGCTACGGAAAACATCATCATGGGAGCAGTAAGGGCACAAGGGGAAACCGTTATCCACAACGCCGCTCGAGAGCCGGAAATCGTGGATCTTGAAAAACTTTTGTGCGCTATGGGTTTTGAGGTTTCAGGTGCCGGTACCTCGGACGTTACGATTGTTGGAAGCGCGAAGCCTACGAAGGCGGTAGAACACAGCATCATCCCTGACCGTATTGTGGCCGGCACCATGCTTTGCGCGGCAGCGATTACGGGCGGGGAGATTACGCTTCATAATGTGCAAAGCGTGCATATGGCATCAGTTATCGCAAAGCTTCGGGAAGCCGGCTGTATTATGCTGTGTGACGAAGACAGCCTCACTTTGAAAGCACCCGATAGGCTCAGGGAAATTAAGCTTATTGAAACGCTTCCGTACCCAGGGTTCCCAACGGATATGCAGGCACAGTTTTTCGCATTGTGCACCCTGGCGGAAGGAACGAGCGTTGTGGTGGAGAATGTATTTGAAGGCCGCTTTAAGCACGCTGCGGAGCTTTCACGCATGGGTGCGGTTTTCACCCAGAAGGATCGTACGGCTGTTATACGCGGCGTGAAAAAGCTAACGGGTGCGCAAGTATATGCGCGCGATCTGCGCGGGGGAGCTGCTTTAACCATTGCAGGGCTTGCGGCGCAGGGCGAAACAATCGTGATGAACGCGGAACTCATAGACAGAGGGTACGAAGGTTTGGAGCACATGCTCGAGCGTGTCGGCGCACGCATACGGCGAGAGGAAGACTGATGGCGGGCGAGTACCAAAAAACACAGGCCGCCTCGGGCAGAGGAAAGGGGAAACGAAAAAAGCGGACGCGCTCTAAAAAAGGGGCGAGCCATACGCTTGGCGTCATGATATTTATCGTTTCCTGCTTTGCTGCGCTTGCGATTGTTTATTTTGCACTAATCGTGGACAAGGTGGAAGTGCAAGGCACAATCAGCGTAAGTGCGGGAAGTATACTCGAAGCCTCTAACATAAAGCCCGGCCAGCACATGTTTTTACTTGACGATAAGGCAGCACGCTTCGCCGTATTATCGAATCCCTACATCGAAAGCTTCGAGGTCGTGCGCGATTTTCCGAGTACGATTATCCTCCGTGTAAAGGAACGCGTACCGCGCGCTGTCATTGCAGATTCTTCGGGCGATAGCGTGCTCATTGACGAAAAAGGTGCGGTTTTAAATATCGGTGAAACGATAGACGATTCTCATGTTTTGGTTTACGGTATGGGAAATGCGGGCTATACGCTGGGACAAACAATCGATACAGGAACGGATTTTCAGGCAGAAACGCTTGTTCAAATACTTGCTGCCATCGAACAGGCGGGACTGACAAAGGATGTACAGAGCATCAACATGGCGAACACACTTTCCATCGAACTTGCCATGCGGGAAGGTTTCCTTGTTAGGCTCGGAGCACCTGACGAACTTACGGACAAGCTTTATGACCTTTCACTGGTACTAGAGGAGCTAAGAGCAACCGAAAAATCGGGCGGCATTATCTACCTTGCAGCGCGCGGAGGTCCTGTATATTCGCCCAGTGAAGCACCCATCGAGGCCACGGGCTCACCGGGGCCGGATGTATCTGATAATCCCGAAGTTTCACCTACGCCGGATGTGTCTCCCAGCCCTGAAGTTTCACCTACGCCTGAGGGCGATTCGTTCAGCGGATAGGATGGTTTTTCCCATTTGCTGACAATTTGCTTTGCCGCATATTGCACAATATATAGTAGGTGTGGTATCCTTTAAATACTGGGCGGAGTATATTTCACCGTCCAACGGTACAGTTTGGAGGAGCGATGAGCCAGTTTACGGCGATTTTGGACATTGGCAGCTCCAAGATGATATGCTTGATCTGCAGCCCCAACGGTAAGGGTGGAGTATTGGTACACGGAGCGGGGGTCTGCGAATACAAAGGGTACAAGCATGGCGTATTTGCAGACGAAAAAAACGCCATCAACGCCATCGAGCGTGCCATTGAGGCTGCCGAGAGCGAATGCAAACGCACTGTGCGCCACATAAGTGTGGGCGTGCCCGCACCTTTTGTACAGATTGTATTAAAAGACGCGGAGGTAGCACCGCACCGAAGAAGCGGTTTTTCCCAAGTGGATGTGGATTCGCTTATCGACGAATCGCTCAAGTTTGATTTTCCTGTAGGATATGATCTGATGCATTCCACGCCCGTTTCGTATGAAACTTCGGGCACCGTACGGCTTGATGCACCCATCGGAATTAACGCCGACAGTGTGCGCGCCACCGTTTCGCATGCGTTTGTGGATTCCCGTTTTAAAACGCTCGTGGCCGACACGCTTCGCGCGGCGGCTATTCAAACCGATATGTTCGTGGCGGTACCGCTTGCGGAAGCGATTTTCATCACGCCCGCGGAGGACAGGCAGGCTGTAACTGTGCTTCTTGATATCGGCGGTACGCATACGGATGTATCCGTGGTTAAAAACGGTGCGCTCATCGATTTTCGATCGATCCGAATGGGCGGAGCGAATTTTGCATCCGATATTGCTTACGGTTTGAGACTGGGCGTTCCCGTTGCTGAGAATATCAAGCGCCGTTATGTTTATTCGCTGGATTATCAGGACAGCATAGATATAGTAAAGATGCCCGGCGGAGGTATGCTCCGCGTGGATCATGAAGCCATCCAATACATCGTGGAGGCGAGGAGCCGCGAGCTTGCGGAGTATATAAGCGCAGCACTCGATGAAATGCATGTATTAGAAAGCTTTAAGCCACCTATCTACCTCACAGGCGGCGGCGTGGCACTTATGCGCGGCAGCGCGGATTATTTTGAACGCTGCATGGGAATACCCATAGAGGTACGCATGCCCTGGATGCCGCGTCTTAGTTCACCCAACTACGCTTCCGCATTTGCGGTAATGGATTTTGTGATACATGCCTCCGGTGACGAGGGCCAGTCAAGGCTTGAAGGCGCAGCGGAGCGCAGCGGGTTAGTAGGAATTCTCCGGGACTTTTTTGAAAAATAGGAGGAAAGCGTATGCCCATTGGTTTAGAACTGGATTTTGAAAGCGGCCAGTTCGCGCAGCTCAAGGTAGTCGGTGTGGGGGGCGCGGGGAATAACGCCGTGAACCGCATGATCCAGTACGGCTTGCGCGGCGTGGAGTTTATCTCCATCAATACGGACAAGCAGGCGCTTTATCTTTCGCGCGCCAATCAGAAGATACAGGTCGGCGAAAAACTCACCAAGGGCCTCGGCGCCGGTGCAGATCCCGAGATTGGCCGCAAAGCTGCCGAGGAAAGCCGCGACAGTATCACCGCAGCACTTAAGGGAGCGGACCTCGTCTTCATTACCGCGGGTATGGGCGGCGGCACCGGAACGGGCGCAGCACCCATCGTGGCGGAATGCGCGCAGGCATTGGGCATCCTAACAATAGGCGTCGTCACAAAGCCCTTCGAGTTTGAAGGACGTGTTCGCATGACGAACGCCCAGCGCGGTATTGCCGCACTCAAAGAAAATGTGGATACCCTTATCACCATCCCCAACGAGAGGCTTCTCGACACGGTCGGCAACGTAAGCCTTATCGAGGCTTTCCGCATCGCAGACGATGTACTCCGCCAAGGTATTCAGGGTATTTCCGATCTTATCGCCGTGCCTGCCATGGTCAACCTTGACTTTGCCGACGTGCGCACCGTCATGCGTGAAAAAGGCATGGCGCACATGGGTATAGGTATTGCATCTGGCGAAAAGCGCGCCATTGAAGCCGCCAAACAGGCGGTTGCTAGCCCGCTTCTTGAAACCACCATCAACGGCGCACGGGGCGTGCTTATCAACATCACCGGCGGACCGGATTTCGGCTTACACGAGACCCGCGAAGCCGCAAAACTCATTCAGGAATACGCTGATTCCGAAGCGAACATCATATGGGGTGCCGGCATCGACGACGAAATGGGCGACGCGGTGCGTATTACCGTAATCGCCACAGGCTTCGACTCCATAGATGATACTCCAATGAAGGCTAAAGAAGCAGATCCGGAAGTGAAAGCGCAGCCCACGGTCCCTCAGGATTCCGTACGGCAGCAGCGCACGCTTAAAGACCCGTCCAACCTCGCCCGCAACGACTTTTGGAATCGTCCGCGTACGAAAACGCCGGACTATGCCTCGCCGCTGCCTGAGGGAGAGGATGTTACGCCGCACTACACGAAGGCGGATATCCTCAAGGAGGATTACAACCCCAAAGAGAAGAACAACCTCGATTTGCCGAGCTTTTTACGGAATAAAGATTAGCAATCTGAGAAATTGCGCCGCGCGAAGAATTGCGCGGCGTATTTTTTAGGGGATAAAACGACAATGGAGGGACCTCATGGAATGTATTTTAAAGGAACCGCGGTTTGATTTTCTCTCCGATTCGAGCAAGGCGTTTCTTTTTGCATTTGATCGCGAAATGGAGTTGCTTGGCTATCATTTCGGTCAAACCATCGGCGATGGCTATTGCTGGGGACGCTATATGGTTATTTACAGAAAGCGAAATGTTCAAAGTGAACAGGTCTATGCGCGCGTTTATCTGAGGGATAACGATATTGTGTTAAGGCTGTTTCTCAATAAAATCGATAAGCATCGATCGTATCTTGAGCAGGCAGAGCCGTTTATCCTAGCACCTTTTACGGGGAAAAGGGGAGACTGCACGCATTGCCACAATGAAAAAGACAGTACGTGTAAATTCCGTAAGTCCTATACGCTTTTTAATCGTAGCATCGACAAATGCAATGGTATAACATTTGAGTATTTTGAACCGGATATAGCAGATATACCCAGCTACATAGCGCTTTTCCGGGAATTTTATCCTGAAAGGAGAAAAACGGCAATCTAAAGGAGGATAAGGGTTTTCGATTTTGCTATAAATTTTTGCGGCGTGCATACGAGTATGCACGCCGTTAGCAATTCTATAATACGCGTGTGCTGTTCGTGCGTTAAGGATGGCTTTGAACATTGCCATTATTCTATCGTCGTCGATGTCCTTTCATGTCCTTCCTTTGTCCTGCCACATCTTTATAAGTTTCATCGTATCTTGATAAAACAAATCCATTACGCTAAAGCCGCTTCCCCCGCGGAATAGACGCACAATCTTATCAAAAACATCTTTGTTATACCATTATAAAAGTATGGGGTTTGTTTTAATGCCTTCTATATTGATCGCAACCATATTTTTGATAAGCTCAAGCGGCTCATCCTATGCAGCTGTTGA
>JAEZLG010000005.1 GCA_023435855.1 Bacillota bacterium
GAGTAACCGATGCTGAGCTGTACCTTGATTGAATGATCAAGAACTTTTAGTTCTTGTTCAAAACGTTTGAGAAGCCTCTCTTTGACTTGAACAAGGGTCGCTATCCCCTCTATTCCGGGTAAAACAAGAAGAAACTCATCTCCGCCCAAACGCACGGCAACTTCATTTTCCCGCGTACATTCTTTTAAAATGTGTGCTGTTTCAGCAAGCACCGCATCGCCCGTCTTATGCCCATAAAGGTCGTTTACATTTTTAAATTGATCCAAATCCAATACGATAAAGCCTACTTTATGTTTTTCTCTTATGGCTGCAGCTAAAACGATAGCTTGATACTCATGTAAAAAGTGGCGGTTATGTAATCCGGTCAAGGAGTCGCGGATGGACATATCAAGTATCTTACCGTTGGATTTTATGTATTTAAACACCAAAATCCCGATCACAGTAGTAAATGAGATCGCAAAAAGAAGATAAACCGAATGCAGCAGATAGTTATTCGGATTATCGTCTGGGAGGTTAACAATGATTTTCCAGTTAATGAGATTTGGATCCATGTTGAATTCAATTGTAGATTTCTTCACGGTGCCGAAAAACGGAGTATCCGCGTCCTGCCTGCTAAAAATCGCAATATCAATCTCCGTGTTTTCAGCATAGGACTTAATTTCTTTAAGCAACTCATCGCCTTTGAGTATGATGCTGATTTGTCCCCAATAACCTGTATCCTCACGAACAATCTGAATCCTGACGCTGAAACCCGTGCCTCCTTGCAACAGGTTCACAGGTCCTTGAAAAACGGGGCGTAATTCCGTCTTAACTTTTAGGACTGCATCCTGCTGAAATTCAACTTTAGAAAGGTCTGTTCCGATTGTTGCGGCGTTACCATCCTTAGGGTAATTCCATATAATTGTTGTATCCTCAAGGACGGCTACATTGCGGACGTACTCCGCATACTCCGCCAGAAGGTGATCGAGATAATGGAAAGAGTCCTTTTCATCTAGGTTTGAATTGGTATCAATATAGGCCTCAAACCCATGAAGCAGTGTAACGTTTGAATAAATCAAACGCTGAATTTTGCTTTCGAACACCATATATTTTTCTGTTGCATGTAAAATTTCCGTCTGTTTGATATTTCGCTGTATCATCATAAAAAACAGCATTAAGAGAGTGAGCAAAATAGCACTGACGAAAAGAGCGCTATAGAGCGGCTTTTTTCGATCATATTGCTCTTTGCGCATCATTTCGAATCTCCTCTCTAATTTTAAGTATAATTATTATTCATTGTATCAAAATAACGAAAATTCTACAATAGTCGACAAATTGCAACGCAAATGCTGCCTGTGACATTTACACGGGCAGCATAAGCCAAAGCATTCTAATACGATTAGCTATTGAGCTTCATGAATTGTAAAGCATTCTTCCCATTGCTCCAGGTTAACAGATCGATCAAGCGGACCGATATCTTCTTCTTTTTGAACATATCGCCTGCCGTTTTTGCATACGCTGCCATCGGTGTTTATGATTACATCAAGTTCTAATCGCTCGCCCATAAAATACAGAGCATTATAAAGATGTTCTTCTCCTTCACCGCACGAACCGGCTGCTTTATAGAATTCTTCCATCTGAAAGACCAAATCATCCATCAGCCAATCCGTTTCGTCATTGTCGTCTCGAAGAAGTTCGACATTCTCACCGGAAGCGATGTTTTCAACCTGTATCGATGTAATAAGGGTAGGGCGAATGGTGGTCAGCTTTGCTGCACAAGAGCTAATGAACAAAGTAAGCATCAAAAAGATAATAACGATTATTCCTTTTCGCATATCCACCTCCGAAACATATAGATAAATATTGGTATTCTTGTAATCATTATAGCATCCCCTTTGTTACCCGTAAAACAATTTCAACGTTTAGTCACGTTTTTTAGCTGAAACAGACCAGCTTGGCAGATATATGCAGCCGAAGCAGAGATACACAGGTTAATTTGCCTATTGCATTTATTTTCCACTTACCTATTGACATGACATGTGCGAAGCAGTACAATAACGCATGTTAAATAATGCTAACATTGTTAGTATTATTTAACTACAATTAGGTAACGGAGGAATTATGGGAGATACGACATCCGCCAAGCAGGAGCTTAAGCGGAACAGAGCACGGATGTATTTTCTTGAAGCCGCAAAAGAAATGATACACTCTGCCGGTGTGGAAAGCATTACCGTAAGAAAAGTAGCTGACGCAGCAGGATACTCTTATCCAACCCTATACAACTACTTTGAGGATTTAAACGAACTGCTATGGGAAACCCGACAGTACATGATCTGTGAGCTTGTCGGCATTATGCAGCAAAAAATGCAAGCTTCCATTCGGGATGCGGAAGATTTGAAAAAGATGTTCCGGACATATATGGAATATTATGTAACGAACCCTAATGTTTTTCGGTTTTTCTATTTCCTTTCCTTGCAGAAACCAAACAAGCAAACGCAGGATGACGAGCCGGATTTCAGTGCAATGTGGAGTGAATCCTTTAAAAGCTTTGTGATTAGCGGAAGGCTAAACGAGAAGGATATCGAAGCGGTCGCCAAAACATCTATTTATGCGATTCACGGCATGCTGACATTACACTTTTCCAATAATGGTGATTTAAGCGTTAACGCGAATTTGTACAGGGACTTAGAAAAAATAGTTGACTTTTTGTTGAAATAAAAGGGAGGTAACGAATATGAAAATAGGTATCATCGTACATTCACTCACCGGCAACACACTTTTGGTCGCGCAAAGGCTAAAGGAAAAGCTATCCGCCGCCGGGCATTCCGCATCCATTGAGCGTGTATCCGCTATGAACGACGACGAAGGAGACATCCAAAAAATCCATCTAAACGGAAATCCCGATATTAGCGCATATGATGTGCTGCTTTTTGGTGCTCCGGTGCGCGGCTTCTCGCTCTCGATGGTTATGCAGGCATACCTACATGGCGTCGAAACATTTAAAGGGAAAAAGATTGCTTGTTTTATGACGCAGGGATTCCCCGCCCCTTGGATGGGTGGAAAACGCGCGCTCAAGCAGCTCATTGAAATATGTCAGAGCAAGGGTGCAACTCCTTACGGAACCGGCATTGTGAACTGGCCGAATATAGATAAGCGTGAAAAGCTCATTCAGGCCGTGGTCGAGGAGCTTTGCGCAATACGATGATTTGAATTATATAATTGAGGTATTTCATAATGAAAAAGAAGCGCGTTATCATTTTGTCAGTTGTGCTGTTCCTCGTTATTGCAGGATTTATCGGGGTAAAAGCTATGCTTGCGAGTACCGAATCGAACCTCGAATCACTGAAGTATATGGAATTAGCCCAAATCGACCTTACAGCAATTGAGGACGGTATTTATACCGGGAGCTATTCCGTTTTTCCCGTTTCCGCGCAAGTCAGCGTTACAATCAAGAATCATGTAATTGTAGGAATTGACCTTATTGAACACATTAACGGTCAAGGAACCCCTGCAGAGGTGATTCCCGACATGGTCGTAAAATCACAGTCCTTACAGGTGGATTCTGTGTCCGGCGCTACATATAGCAGCAGGGTTATCTTAAAAGCCATTGAAAATGCTCTGCTTCGTGCCAAGCCATAACAGCAGGATAAGAAGGGGAACGTTATGCTCACACTTAAACTATCCGAAGCGGATAAGGAAGAAATCGGGCTTTTGAAATGGGGAGAGCTTTATCGATTTGCAGGTATCGCAACCATCGTTATGCTAATACTTATACCTGCTCAGATTGCCGTTTTCACCATTTGGCCAACTCCTAAGTCAGCCTTAGAGTGGTTCACACTATTTCAAAACAGTTGGATTCTGGGCCTCATGCATCTTGATGTGCTGTACATTCTCAACAATACCATTGTAGCTATTATGTATCTCGCTTTTTACATGTCGCTTAGGCGAAAAAATGAAACCTTGATGCTGATTGCGCTGCTGGCCGGTTTGCTTGCTACAGCGGCCTATTATTCTTCCAATCCGGCATTTGAAATGCTTTCGTTGAGCCGTCAGTTCTCCGCAATTGACACGGAGCCGCAAAGAATGATGCTTCTTGCTGCCGGTCAGGTGCTCATCGCCCAATGGAAAGGCACGGCGTTTGATGTCTACTATATATTGAGTGCAGTCTGTTTAATTATCATAGCGAGAACCATGTTCAAAAGCTCTGTATACGGTAAGTTCATGGCTGTAATCGGATTATCATCGGGGATATTGATGCTGATACCCTCTACGGTCGGAAACATCGGGATTTATTTCTCTTTGGCGTCACTTGTCCCCTGGATGATATTTTCTGTTCTGGCTGCTGTCAAGTTTTTGCGCTTAAGCCGTATGACGAAACGTGCCGGTTTACCGGTTCCTATTTGAGGTGAATCAACAGTACAATGTTTTTTGCCCTTTTGTTCTACAGTAAACCCGCCTAGCCAGGTGGGTTTATTCGTTATTCCGCCACCACAAAAAACGAAAGTATTCTTATCATAATTTTTCTAACAAGACGTTCTCCTCGGTTAAACTTGTATCCTATTGCATAAAAATCGCAGCTCCATGGCTTGCCTTTCCTGCTGCTTCCGCAATGGGAAAGAAAATGGCGTTTTGATATCTGGATGCTGATTTTTTCATGTGCGTAATGTCTCTGATGAATATGTTTAGCGGCTCATATAGATCCGATAGAAATGTTGTTTTACCCTTAAATACTTCCTCCACCGCATCAAGGATGGGAAGATTGGCATTTGTAATACGGTTTAAGATATTATGCCCGGTGATTAACAGATCATTTGCGGTTAACCCGGTTTCTTTAGAAATAGTAAGATTGACGGCTGCTAAGTAACCATCACGGCTAAATATCGCCATTGGATATGGGAAATATGTGATGTTTTTAGAGGACAGACCTTCCTCCCTGATAAGGTTTTGAAATCCGCATACAATGCGATGCCGAATTTTACCTTTTGCATGTAATTCTTCGAGCAGTTGCGTGAGCTCTTTAAGCTCCTCTATCATATTCTCCACGCCCTTTTTCGACTTTATTTATACCTTCTTGATTATACGAATACTTACGGTAAGTAAACTATTGAACCAAAGCTTCTTTTTCGGTGATTTGTGCTGTTTTTGGCAAAAGCTTCCAAACATCGGTTTGGATGCCTTTGCCGTTAAAAAACTAACGCCGGATATTTTTTGCCTCTTACGTCATCTTTCTGCGAAACTGTGTAGGCGTCATGCCGGTTTTTTCTTTAAACAGCTTTGAGAAACCCCTGTTATAGTCTGTGCCGCATGCAGCAAAAGCCTGTGCAACGGATAAATTGGTGTCGCAAAGCTTCTCTTTCAGTTTACTGATCTTGACATCCTGATAATAGCTGTACGGCGTCAAGCCTGTATGTTGTTTGAACAACCGCGCATAATGATAGCGGCTCATGTGGACGATTTCTGCCAATGCTTCGATGCTGAATTCTTCTTTCCAGTGATTTTCTATGTATTCCTTGCCCTTAGCGATTTCTTCCCTGTCCTTGTAGTACCTTGAGGTAATAAAAACAGTCACGATGTATTGAAGCTGCCCGTTTTCATCACGGATTGGGAAAGCGGTCATATTCTGATACATGCGTCCGTTGGCCAAATCCTTACGATCACCTAACCGTCCGAAAATTTCCTGTTGCGGTACCTTCACATCATAGGCATGAACAACCTCTCCCCGGTACGCACGCAAAACAAAATCCTTAACACCCCATCTTTCAAGATCAGGATCCAGTAAAATGCTATGTTTTTTATAAAGCCTCTCGGGATCTGATATTTTCGCAAATTCTAAGAACGCATCATTGGCTAATAGCATCGTACCGTTGGCCGAATATATGTGCATCGGATATGGAAAATGCTTAAAAATCTCTGCAAACAGCTCTTTGTTTTCATACAGCGACTCAAAAGGCCATAAGTTATTGCTCTTTCTTTCTTCATAGATAGCATGGATATCCCGGCACAGGGCAGATTCATCCGGCATTTTTGCGGCGACTTCTTTCCGTCTCTCGTCAGCCGGTGTTTCCGACTCGTATGGAATGAGCCACAGATTGCCTTTTTTGACAGCGCCTTCGATGCGGCCTGCTACGCAGTAATAATTTACCATACGGTTTGAAATGCCCCATTTTTCCGCTGCTTCCTTTGCGCTTAGATACTCCACACCGTCCACCTTCCATAAAGAATGTGTAAAGTATACTTCTTGCGCAGGAAGTTTTCAAGAACGCAAATTGAAGCTAAAGCTAAGGTATGTGTCGCTATTAGAGAGTACCTTTTTTACAGAACAACGAGATAAGCAAAAACGGCCGCAACGATTGAGCCTATTAAATCAAAAAGCATATCCATGTTCGTATCCTTTAGACTAGGCTGACCTTTCAACCTGCTTTTTACGTCATGTGCAGCTTCCATGAGTTCAAACAGTGCCCCCATTGCCATAC
>JAEZLG010000052.1 GCA_023435855.1 Bacillota bacterium
ACATAGGTGAGCTTGTTACGCGCATTAAGGCAAAGGATAAATTGGCATTCGTTCACGCGGACCTTGTGGAAGGCCTGTCCAACCGTGAGATTGCCGTGGACTTCCTTAAGAAAAGCACCGGGACAGACGGTATACTTTCTACGCGCCCTGCCTTTATCCGCCGCGCGAAGGCGCTTCACATGTGCACGGTGCTTCGCCTGTTTATGATAGACTCTATGGCGCTTGAAAACGTCGGCAATTCCGATGCCGTGCGGCCGGACTTCATTGAGATCATGCCCGGCATATCGCCCAATACCATTAAAAAGGTATGCGGTGTGGTCAAAACGCCTGTGCTTGCGGGCGGGCTTATTGCAAGCAAAGAAGATGTAATCCGCGCCCTTGAGGCGGGGGCCATGGCTGTTTCAACCACCAATAGCGAAGTATGGCTTGTATAAGGAAAGGATCATAGAATGGCGAAGTATGTGATGGCGCTCGACGCAGGAACCACCAGCAACCGCTGCATCCTTTTTAACAAGAAGGGTGAAATCAAAAGCGTTGCACAAAAGGAGTTCACCCAAATCTACCCTAAACCCGGCTGGGTGGAGCATGATGCCAATGAGATATGGTCCACTGAGCTTGGCGTAGCGGCAGAAGCCATGCAAAAGATAGGTGCGACCGCAGATGATATCGCGGCGATTGGAATCACAAACCAGCGCGAGACAGTAGTCGTATGGGATAAAAATACCGGCATGCCCATACATAATGCCATCGTATGGCAATGCCGCCGCACCAGCGAATACTGTGACAGCCTTAAGAAAAAAGGGCTTGTAGAGTCTTATCGAGCAAAGACGGGCCTCGTTATTGACGCTTATTTTTCCGGCACCAAGCTTAAATGGATTCTCGATAACGTTGTAGGCGCAAGGGATAAGGCGGAGCGCGGAGAACTTTTATTCGGCACGATAGATACATGGCTTATGTGGAAGCTATCGGGCGGTAAAATTCACGCTACGGATTATTCCAACGCCTCGCGCACGCTTCTGTTTAATATCAATACACTACAATGGGATGAAGATATCTTGCGTGAACTTACCATTCCAAGAAGCATGCTGCCTAAGGTTTTGCCATCAAGCGGCATATTCGGGTTTACTGCCGTACATTTCTTAGGCGGCGCAATCCCTATAGCGGGTGTAGCGGGCGATCAGCAGGCGGCGCTTTTCGGGCAGACCTGCTTTCAAGCAGGCGAAGCTAAAAACACCTACGGCACGGGCTGTTTCTTGCTCATGAACACGGGCGAAGCTCCGGTTTTCTCTAAGAACGGGCTTGTGACGACTATTGCCTGGGGGCTTGACGGCAAGGTGAACTACGCGCTTGAGGGGAGCATTTTTGTTGCGGGTGCAGCCGTACAATGGCTTCGCGACGAGATGAAGCTTATTGATTCCGCGCAAGAGTCCGAACAGCTAGCCTTAAAAGTAAACGATACCAACGGCTGCTATGTGGTCCCCGCGTTTACAGGCCTTGGTGCACCGCACTGGGACCAGTACGCGCGCGGCTGCATTGTTGGCTTAACGCGCGGCTGCAACCGAAACCACATCGTAAGGGCGACGCTTGACAGTATTGCCTATCAAACAAACGATGTAATTGCCGCCATGAAGCCGGATTCGGGCATTGCATTAACCGCACTTAAGGTAGACGGCGGTGCAAGCGCCAACAACTACCTGATGCAGGCGCAATCGGACGTTACGGGCGTGCCTGTGCAGCGTCCCATCTGTGTTGAAACAACCGCCATGGGTGCAAGTTACCTTGCGGGCCTCGCCGTGGGCTACTGGAAAAGCAAGGAGGATGTTCTGATAAACTGTGCCGTTGATAGAATTTTTACGCCTGAAATTGGTGAGGAGGAACGCGAAAGCCGTGTGGCTGGTTGGAACAAGGCCGTGAAGCGCTCATTTGATTGGGCGAAAGAATAGGAGCGGATTCACTTGTACGATGTTGTTATAATCGGTGCGGGCGTTGTTGGCTGTTCCATCGCGAGGGAACTCACGCGGTATAGTGCGCGCATACTTGTGCTCGATAAAGGGGCGGATGTTTGCTGCGGTACCTCCAAGGCAAACAGCGCTATCATCCATGCGGGTTATGACGCGCGCGCAGGCAGCCTTATGGCGGAGCTTAACGTAGAAGGCAATGCCATGATGCTTAGCTTAACTGCGGAGCTCGATGTGGCATTTAAGCGCATCGGGAGCCTCGTCGTCTGCATAAACGAGGCAGAGCGCTATAAGCTCCTTGAGCTTTACGAGAATGGCATGAAAAACGGCGTGAAAGGGCTTCGGATCGTGGAGCGCGACGAGCTTGTGAACATGGAGCCTAATGTGAGTGATGAAGCCGTTGCCGCACTTTACGCACCGACGGCAGGGATCATCTGCCCGTTTGGGCTTACGCAAGCATTTGCGGAAAATGCGGTTAAAAACGGGGCGGAGTTTCGTTTAAATACTAAAGTTGAGCGCATATACCGCCAAAACGGAGGCTGGGCGGTTGAGACCGAGCGCGATACCATAAGAACAAAAAGTGTTGTGAACGCCGCGGGCGTGTATGCGGACATATTCCACAACATGGTTTCGAATAGTAAGATACACATTACGCCTCGCCGCGGCGATTACTTTCTGCTCGATAAAAACACCGGTAATTTTGCCAAGCATGTGATCTTTTCTTTGCCCACACAGCTCGGTAAAGGTGTGGTCATCACGCCCACCGTACACGGCAATACCCTCGTAGGCCCCAATGCTATAGATATAGAGGATCGTGAGGGAACGAACACGCCGGCGGAGGGCTTGGAGGACATCGCAAAAAAGGCGAACGTCAGCGTGAAAAACCTGCCTCTAAAACAAGTTATCACAAGCTTTTCGGGCTTGAGGGCGCATGAGGATGCGCACGAATTTATTGTAGCGGAGGTAGAGGATGCAGAAGGCTTTTTTGATTGCGCAGGCATAGAATCTCCGGGGCTCACGGCAGCGCCCGCCATCGGCAAGCGCATGGCAAAGCTTGTATCCAATAAACTGATGCTACAAGAAAACTCTGCTTTTGACGGAACGCGCAAGGGCATTTTTGACCCGAAAACGCTGACGAAAGAGGAGCTTGCAAGGCTTTTACAAGAAAAACCCGCGTACGGCAACATCATATGCCGCTGCGAGACCGTTTCGGAGGGGGAGATACTCGACGCCATCCATAGGCCTGTGGGTGCGACTACGCTCGATGGGCTGAAGCGTCGCGTGCGCGTGGGCTCCGGGCGGTGCCAAGGGGGCTTTTGCACGCCTCGTGCAGTGGAAATACTCGCCCGCGAGTTAGGTGTTGCTGAAAGCGAAATTACAAAAACGGGCGGCGCATCAAAGCTCATCGTAGGTACAATCAAGGATGAGGAGGCGGGCGTATGATGCAATACGATATCGTCGTAATCGGCGGAGGCCCCGCAGGTCTTGCGGCAGCGGCTGCGGCATACGACGAAGGCGCAAAAAGCATACTCATCCTCGAGCGCGACAAAGAGCTTGGCGGCATTTTAAACCAATGTATCCATAACGGGTTCGGCCTCCATACCTTTAAGGAAGAGCTTACAGGTCCCGAATACGCCGCTCGCTACGTGGAAATGGTGAAAGAAAGGGACATCGAGTATAAACTCAACACCATGGTATTAAACATCACACCCGATAAGCGCGTTACGGCTGTAAGCAAAACGGACGGGCTTATGGAGATTGCGGCTAACGCCTTGGTGCTCGCCATGGGCTGTCGTGAGCGGAGCAGAGGTGCCTTAAACATAGCAGGTTATCGCCCGGCGGGCGTATATGCTGCGGGTACCGCACAGCGCTTAGTAAATTTAGAGGGGTTTATGCCCGGCCGCGAGGTAGTCATTTTAGGCTCGGGCGATATCGGCCTGATAATGGCGCGGCGCATGACGCTCGAAGGTGCAAAGGTAAAGGTGGTGGCAGAGATAATGCCATTCTCGGGCGGCCTCAAACGCAACATCGTGCAATGCCTTGACGATTACGGCATTCCTTTGAAGCTCAGCCATACGGTTATCGATATTGAGGGCAAGGAGCGCGTGACGGGCGTGACCATCGCCGCTGTCGACGAAAACCTAAAGCCTATTATTGGAACCGAAGAACATTATACCTGCGATACGCTTCTTCTTTCCGTGGGGCTAATTCCTGAAAACGAATTGAGCCGCGAAATGGGAGTCAGCATAAACCCCGTAACAAATGGCCCTGTTGTGAACGAGAGCCTCGAAAGCTCATTATCCGGTGTATTTGCGGCAGGGAATGTATTGCATGTGCATGATCTCGTAGATTATGTATCCGAGGAAGCCGCGACAGCAGGTAGAAACGCTGCACGGTACATCGCATCGGGCATGATACAAAAAGAGCGGCACGAAGTACCCGTGGCGGGCAAAAACGGTGTACGCTACACCGTGCCATATTGTATCGATCCCGCCATTATGGACGATAAGCTCACGGTGCGTTTTCGCGTGGGGAAGGAATTCAGAAACCATTTTGTAAGCGTGTATTTTGATGAGGAACGTCTCACCCACCGCAAACGCCCCATACTTACCCCGGGCGAGATGGAGGAGGTAACCTTAGAGAAACGATGGTTCCTCGAGCGGCCGGATCTAACCGGCATCACCGTAACGGTGGAGGAGGCATAGATCACAAAGATGAACGAGAGAAAACTCATCTGCATCGGCTGCCCCTTGGGCTGCCCAATGACGGTAACGCTAAACGATACAGGCGAAGTGGAAAAGGTCACGGGCTTCACCTGCCGCAAGGGCGATGTTTACGCCCGCAAGGAGGTTGTAAACCCAACTCGTACGGTCACGAGCATTGTTAAGGTGGTGGGCGCGAAAAACGGAGAACGAACGGTTTCATGTAAAACAAAGACCGATGTGCCCAAATCCAAAATATTTGACGTGATGCGGGATTTACGAAATGTTACCGTGCATGTGCCTATCCAAATCGGCGACGTCGTAAAAGCAAACGTCGGCGACACGGGTGTGGATATGGTGGCGACAAAAGAGGTTTTGTGATTGGTTTTTGATAAAGGCGTACGGTTCCAATTGGAACCGTACGCCTTTGTTGTGTGGGCGGATACTATCCGCCCCTACACGACATTACGCCGCATTCGTAGGGGCCGTCCTCCCTGACGGCCCATCTATACCATCCTAGGTGTACATTCTTTTTCTGCTGTCATTTCGAGCGTAGCGAGAAATCCCCTAGGGCTATAGACACAACATCGGTATACGTTTTGGATGCCCCGCTATTTTTGCGGCTCCATGTAGGGGATTTCTCACTACACTTCGTTCCGTTCGAAATGACAATATAAGAGAGCGTGCGGCGGGATGGGTGATCCAACCATAAAAATATGTCCGATCTGGCGACATGCGCGTCAGATCGGACTCCTTACAGGGCGGCGAACGGTGAGTGAGTCGTCCTGTAAGGAATCGCCCACATGACATTGACATGTGGGCGAAAGCGCGGAGCGCTTTATACCCTCTGTTTTTTCATCTTCAGCCACGCTGCGATATCGCGCATGGTATCTTTGAAGTTTCGGGTGCTGTAGCCCAGCTCGCGCGTCGCCTTTTCGTGCGAATAGAGCGCGTTTTTGGATAACGTCATCATGGAATAGCGGGTGAAGACGGGTGTCTTTTTTGTGAGCATATAGTAAAACTCCGCAAACGGTGCAGCTGCTTTTGCCACGAACACCGGTAAATAGAGCTTTAAGCGTTTAAGGCCTGCCACATCCGAAAAGGTATTGAAAAACTCCTTAAGGTCGATAAAGCGGTTGGAGAGTATGTAGCATTCACCGCGTCGGCCCTTTTGTGCCGCGAGTAGTATGCCTTCAGCCACGTCGCGTACATCCACAAAGTCGAACCCGCCGCGTATGGCGATTTTAAAACGGCCTCGCACGAGCTTTTTAAGCATGGTAGGGTTGTTGGCTGTATCCTGCCCGTTGGGGCCTATGATGCCTGCCGGATGTACAACTACGGCATCAAGATCTGTTTTCGCTGCGTTAAGCACATGCTGTGTTGCTTCCGCTTTTGTTTTGGCGTACTGACCGTGCACGCTCTCTGGGCTAAACTCGTAAACTTCGCCCATCATCTGCCCATCGGGCAAAAGGGGAATAGCATGCACGGAGCTTACATAAACGAGCCGCTTCACACTGTGGGCAATGCACACGTCCACGATGTTTTTTGTGCCGCCCACGTTCACCCCGTAGATGCGCGGGTCTTTTTTCTCGCTGATGCTTATAATGCCCGCGCAGTGGATCAGCACAAATTGCGCGCCATCTGCGTTTTCAAAAAGCGGGTCGAGTGAAGCCCTGTCGCATACATTACCGCGATACTCGCTCAAAAGGCGCGTGTCATACGCCACAAAATCCGGAATCTCTTCGTTTTGAAGCAAGAATGCCCGTACCGTATCACCTCGTTTTATGAGCGCATCGACAACATAGCTGCCCAAATGCCCCGCAGCACCCGTTACGATGTAAATGATTTTTTCCATATCGTTTTCCTCCTCGGTCATAAACCCGCAAAATCGTTACGCGTACTTACAAAGATAGTATCTGCAAGTGCGCATACATTCTTATTCCGTGTTCACAAAACTGCCATAATTACGAACAGGCTATTGTAATACGAACACAGTTATATTATAATAACGAGATGAGAGATAAACAACAGTCAGTTCGTTACCTGTTGCACGTTGGCAGGCATACCTCGCGCAAATTGTCGGGAAAAGCGCAAAATTTCTATAATTCGCTTGAGCCGGAAGGATAACACTTTAAAAATAAGAAGAGGTAACCATGGAAGAAAAAATTGACCGCAGGGTAAAGTACACAAAAATGGTTCTCAAGCAAAGCCTCTTGGAGC
>JAEZLG010000144.1 GCA_023435855.1 Bacillota bacterium
GGGCGTAGATAAGGTTCTTGTGATAGAGGAACTGGACCCTGTTCTTGAAGAACAAATTAAGTCCATGGGTGTAGAAGTAACGGGTAAGGAACTCTTCCCTCCGTTCTTCGAACTGCTGCCCGACCGCCTTATGGATATCGCCCTAGAAAACGGCTTGCTCACAAGCGATACGCGCGAAAAGACGGAGCCCGCTGCAAAACTGCCCGAGCGCTCCCCCGTTCTTTGCGCAGGTTGTCCGCACCGTTCCACGTACACAGTATTAGCTAAATTAGGATTGCCGGTTGCCGGTGATATCGGCTGCTACAACCTCGGTGCACAGCCTCCCTTCCACGCGCAGCACACCATGGGAGCTATGGGCGCAAGTATCGGCGTTCTGCATGGCATGTCCATCGCCGGGCTTCCGGAGAACCGTGTTTGCACGATCGGCGATTCGACATTTTTCCATTCAGGGCTTTCGCCTCTGGCCAATATGGTACATAATGAAAGCCGCGGTGTTGTTATTCTCATGGATAACTACACAACGGCCATGACCGGACACCAGGACCATCCGGGTACAGATTATAAGGTGCTGCGTACCAACAAGGCGCGCAAAATAGCAATCGAACCCCTCGTACGTGCACTCGGCGTAGAGATGGTGAAAAGCGTTGATGCATTCAATCTCAAAGAGGTTGAAGAAGGCCTCAAGGAGTGCCTAGCGTTCGACGGCCCGTCGGTATTGATCACAAAAGGCGCTTGCGTCCAAATCAATAAGACCGCAAGCCCCATCTACCAAGTCAAAACAGATACCTGCATCGCCTGCCATAAGTGCTTCCAGGTCGGCTGCCCCGCCATTATGGTATCCGATGTAGAAAACCCCAAGACACATAAAAAGAAATGCCGCATCGATCCTACCTTGTGTAACGGCTGCGGGATATGCTCTCAGGTCTGCCCCACAAAGGCGATCTCGAGGAAGGAGGATGCGCAATGAGTAACAGCGTTAATTTCTTAATCGTCGGCGTAGGCGGCCAGGGTACCATTCTTGTGAGCGATATTCTGTCTGAGGTCGGCATGCTTTCAGGGCTTGATGCCAAAAAATCCGATATTATGGGCCTCGCCATCCGCGGCGGCAGCGTTTCGAGCCATGTCCGCTGGGCAAAGCGCGTTGGGTCACCCATGAACATGATAGGCACGGTAGATTATCTCATGGCTTCCGAGCCTCTTGAAGCGCTTCGCGCGACAGAGTATTTAAAAAAGGAAAGCACTGTCATCTACAACGAATATCCCCTGCAACCCATGCTTGTGAGCACGGGCAAGGCGGAGTATCCCGATAACGACACAATAAACGAGATGCTTTCTAAGGTATCCACCAAGGTCATCCATTATGATGCTACCAAAAAAGCACAAGAAATCGGCAACGTGAAGGTTATGAACATCGTGCTTCTCGGTACATTGTCCAAAATGTTCCCCGAAATAGGGCCTGATGTATGGGAAACGGCTATCCGTAACCATGTTCCTTCAAAATTGCAGGAGCTTAACATTAAGGCCTTCCATGTTGGAAGGGAGATGTAATATAATAATGAAGATTATGGTCATCAACCCGAACTCTTCTGTCACCATGACGGAGCACCTTGGAAAGGTACTCAATCAGATTAAGAACAGCGGCACGGAGCTAAGTGTTGTATGTCCTAAGGGCGGTCCTCAGGCGATTGAAAGCGCCTATGACGAAGCTCTGTGTGTTCCCGGTGTACTTAAGCTTGTGGAAAAGGCAAACACTGAAGGCTACGACGCCATCATCATTGCCTGCTTCAGCGACCCGGGCCTTGAGGCTTGCAGGGAGATTTCCAACATTCTCGTAACGGGCATTGAGGAAATCGGCCTCCATGTTGCAGCCATGATGGGTGCTAAGTTCACCATTCTCACCATGAACCGCGAGCGTGTGCCGGCCAAAGAAAAGGAAGGCCGCCGTTATAAGCTCGAACACAGCATGGCATCTGTTCGCCCGCTTGGCATGAGTGTTGCTGAAACGGACAGCGAGCCCGATCGGGCACGTGAGAGGATTCGCAGCTTAGCAAAGCAGGCCGCAGAGGAAGACGGAGCCGAAGTTATCGTTCTTGGCTGCGCCGGAATGGCCGGTTATGCCGAGGGTATCACCGAGGAGCTGGGCATCACTGTGATTGACCCCTCTTCCGTAGCGCTCAAGGTGACCGAAGCGCTTGTGGCAGCAAATGTAAGTCATGCAAAATGTGCCTTCTATGCCATCCCGCCCAGCATTCGCCGCGCAGCGGAGAATAATAAAGACTGCAGCCTTTGTGGCTGAAGGAGTAGCGCAAGTTGAACAAAAAACCGGACAAGTCGGAGGTCGCATCGCTCGATAAGGCGATACAAATACTCCAATACCTTACACAGCTCGATAAAGACATCAGTCTCAAAGACCTGTCAGCCGGGGTGAACATGCCAAAGGCAACGCTCATCCGCCTGCTCACCACCATGAAACGTCACGGTTTAATTCAGCAGGATGCGGCAACGAAAAATTATCGTCTTGGTTGGGCGCTCATCTATATGGGCACTGCGGCCTCCCGCTTGTTCGATTTACCAAAGATTATCCACCCGTACCTGGAACGATTGTCGCGCGAATCCGGAGAAAGTGCTTCACTCGTGCAGTTTCAACGCGATTCTGCGGTATATGTTGACCAGGTTTCCTGTACCAATCTTATCCGAAGCGGGCTTGGTGTAGGCGCACAACTGCAAATACACCTTTCCGCTGCCGGAAAAATTCTTATAAGCGATATGCCTGATGAGGCTATCAGGAAGTTTATCAAGCGCAACCCGCTTATAAAGCGTACCGAAAAGACCATCACCAGTGAGGAAGCATTCCTTCGCGAAATCCATAGTGTACGCGAAAACGGCTATGCGCTAGACGATGAGGAAGGTGAAATCGGAGGGCGCTGCATCGCAGCTCCTATAAGGGATTGGAACGACAACATACTTGCTTCCATTTCCATCACCGGCCCATCAAGCCGCGTTCATAAAGAAACCATGCCAAGGCTAATCGAGCTTGTGTGCGAAGTTGCCAGCATGGCTTCTGACGAGCTTAAATGCGGCAGTCGTCAAAATGCACCGAATTAGAGTGCAAACCTTCATATTATATAAGGAGAAGTTTTCCAATGGATTTCAAAGGCCTGGATATTTTAAACGGCTATCAGTTTACCAACCAACAGCTCAACCACATTATGAACACAGCCGCGCAGTATGAAAAGCGCGTTAAGGAGGGTGAGGTCATCCGCGACCTCGAAGGCCTTGTCGTTGCGACACTCTTCTTTGAGCCGTCCACGCGCACACGTCTATCCTTTGAAGCGGCTATCAATCGCACGGGTGCTAAGGTCATCAGTATGGCTGATGCCAAGGCATCCTCTTCTGCAAAAGGCGAAACCATGCAGGATACCATCAGAACAATAGACGGTTATGTGGATGCCATTGTTATGCGTCACCCGGAAAAGGGCTCCGCGAAGGAAGCGGCTGATATTGCCGAGCATCCGGTCATCAATGGCGGCGACGGCGCAGGCCAGCATCCCACACAGGCGCTTTTAGATATCTATACAATGCGCAAGGAGAAAGGCCACATCGGAGGCCAGACGATTACCTTCTTGGGTGATCTTAAATACGGCCGCACGGTGCACTCTTTAGGTTACCTTATGCAGCAGCTCGGTAACAAAATGATATTCGCCTCCCCCGATACGCTGAAAATGCCCGAGGAGATTACAAGCGATCTTCGTTCCCGCGGTGCTGACATCACGGAAACGAGCGATGTGCGCGAGGCTCTCTCCCAATCGGACTTTGTATATGTTACCCGTGTGCAGCGCGAACGTTTTTCGGACATTGCGGAGTATGAACAGTGCAAGGGCAGCTACATAATAAACCGTGAGCTGTTAAAGGCTGCGAAGCCTGCAATCACAATTTTGCATCCCCTGCCCCGCGTCGATGAAATCGCAACGGATGTAGACGACTATGAAGGTGCCGCCTATTTCCGCCAAGCCCATAATGGCATGTACCTGCGCATGGCGCTTCTCGGACTTGTAACAGGCAGGGTATAAAGAAAAATAACGTTTGCCGGGCAGCGGGGTTTGCGTGTTCGTCTTTCCCGACGCAGGGCAGGTTTCGCTGCTTGGCATTTATTAAAGGCCGTAGTTTACACATACGGCCGCTAAAATTACCATTCAAGGAGGCAATTTTCGTATGTTGTGGGACCATGTTGTAAAGGGTGGAATGCTTGTAAGCGCAAGCGATGTATATGAGGCGGATATTTATATAAAAGACGGTAAAATTGCAGCAGTCACCAAGGAAAACCTGGGTGAGGCACGTGAGACGACTGATGCGCGAGGCAAATATGTTTTACCCGGCTTTATTGATACACACGCTCACTCCCGTGACGGTTTTAAAGGTGCGCACCAAAAGGAGGATTTTTTCCATTCCTCGAGCGCAGGTGCCGTGAGCGGAATCACCACCATTTATGAAATGCCCAACTGCAACCCTGCTATTTACAATGTGGACCGCATGAACGACCTGATTGAATGCATCACACCCAAGGCGCATGTGGACTTCGGCATTTGGGGCCTTTGCCTTGGCGACCTCAACAACCACGAACTTAAAGCTTTAGCTGACGCCGGTGTCGTAGGGTTTAAGTTTTTCTGGGGATATGCCATTGACGCTAAGGAATACCAGCTTATCTACAACTTCCGCGAAGGCATGACGGATGTTATTCCCCCGCTTGATGAAGGACAAATCTATAAAATATTCCGCGAGGTGGCAAAGACAGGTAAAATGGTCGGCATACACGCGGAAAACTTTGATATCATCAATGTTTTGACCAAAGAAGTCATGGAAAGCGGCGATACGAGCTATGCGGCCATGCTGCGTTCTCGCCCGTCATTTTCGGAAACCACCATCATCGAAACGGCGATTTCCATTGCTAAAGAGCTCGGGACGCACCTGCATATTCTGCATCTTGCCGCGGGCGACGGCGTAGATCTTATCCGCGATGCGCAAGCAAAAGGTATAAACGTGACGGGAGAAACCTGCCCGCAATACCTTGCGCTTACCGATGAGGATGCTGCACGGCTCGGCGCCATGATCAAGGGCTATCCTCCCGTACGTACCAAGTATGACCAGGATAAGCTTTGGAACGGCCTTTTAGACGGTACGCTTTCCTTTGTTTGCTCTGACCACGCACCGCACATGGAAGCCGAAAAGAAGCGCAGCCTTTGGGAAGCACCCGCAGGCGGAGCAACCATTGAAACCATGAGCCTTGTGCTGATTGACGCTGTAAACAGAGGCAAAATATCCATCAACAAGCTTGTAGAGATTTTGAGCGAGCAGCCTGCGCGCATGTTTAACACATATCCCGAAAAAGGATCCCTCCTGCCCGGAACGGATGCGGATATCGTTGTGTTGGATATGGAGCAGGAATTCGTATTCCATCAGGAGCAAATGCAGTCTCGCACCAAGCTCTCACCCTATGACAAGCGTACATTCAAGGGTAAACCCGTTAAGACAATTCTGCGCGGGCATACCATGGCGGAAAACGGTGCCATCGTGAGCGAGCCTTACGGCAAGTTTATCCGTCCCAATAAATAAAGCCTTTCTGCGTACCTTTATAGGTACGCTCCGCTTATTGTAGAAGTATCATTTTACAGCCTTGTACTGCAAGGTTTAAAAAAGTTGCGGCAAAGGGAGCAAAACATCCCTAATGCTGCGAAAAAACATACAACATGAAGGGGGTATATATCATGAAAACATACTCTGAGATGTCAGCCGTCGAGCTTGACAGGGAATATCAAAAGGAGAAGGCTGCGTTTGACAACTTCAAATCCAGGGGCATGAACCTCAACATGGCGCGCGGCAAGCCGGGCAAAGCGCAGCTTGACCTTGTTATGGATATGCTCACGAACCTAAAAACACCCGAGGACTGCATGGACGGCAACATCGATGCACGTAACTACGGCACGCCGATGGGACTCCCCTCAGCTCGTACGTTCTGGGCCGATCTTCTCGGTGTAAAATATGAGCAGGTTTTTGCTGCGGGCAGCTCCAGCCTTACCCTTATGTACGATGTCATATCAAAGGCGTATACACATGGACTTTTAAACAGCGAAAAACCGTGGAGCAAGCTTGATAAGGTAAAGTTCCTCTGTCCTTCGCCCGGTTACGACAGACATTTCCGTATTTGCCAAACCTTCGGCATGGAGATGATTTACGTCCCCATGAATGAAGAAGGTCCGGATATGGACGTTGTGGAAGAACTTATCAAGGATGAAAGCGTGAAGGGTATTTGGTGTGTGCCGAAGTACTCAAACCCTGGCGGCGTCGTTTTCTCCGACGCTGTGATACACCGCATGGCGGCCATGAAGCCTAGAGCAAAAGACTTTGTCATCATGTGGGATAACGCGTATTGCGTGCACGAATTTGAAGGCGATTTCGTACCCTTTGAGGATATTCTTACGCTGTGTGAGCAAAACGGCAACCCGGATATGGTCGTGGAGTTCGCCTCTACGTCGAAAATTACCCTACCCCGTGCAGGCATTGCAACCATGGCTATGAGCAAAGCGAACATGGATTATATGATGAAGCTTATCGACGTGCAGAGCATCAGCTATGACAAAATGAACCAGCTTCGCCATGTAAGATTCCTTAAGAACAAAGAGGGCGTTCTCGAGCTTATGAAAAAGCATGCTGAGGTTTTAAAGCCGAAGTTTGACACTGTGCTCGACGCCTTTGAACAAGAGATTAAGCCGCTTGGTTTTGCTTCGTGGAACCGTCCGAAGGGTGGGTATTTCGTATGCCTGTTCACCATGGAAGGTACAGCAAAGCGTGCGCTGAAGCTCTGTGAGGAAGCGGGCATCGTCATGACACCGGCCGGTGCACCCTTCCCGTACAACAATGACCCGTACGACAACAACGTGCGTGTAGCCCCTACGCTGCCATCGCTCGAGGAATTAAAATCCGCCATGGAAGGTATCTGCATCTGCCTAAAGC
>JAEZLG010000145.1 GCA_023435855.1 Bacillota bacterium
TCTTCGAATTGAGGCGCGGCAAAAGCTGTCAGCGCTTCGTCCGAAAAGCATCGGCCAAGCGTCGCGCCTATCGGGCGTATCCCCCGCCGATATCGCAGTGCTTTTAATAAAGCTCAAAAAGGATGCGGCGAAAGCCCCGGAGGGTGTATGAATGAAATTGCTTTAGCCGTTAAGGCAACCCTCCCCTACCTTAGTGAAGTTCAGCAGCAAAAGTTTTGCGTTTTCTACGACATGCTGATTGACTGGAATACACGCATGAACCTCACTGCCATCATAGAACCGGTAGAGGTTGCGCAGAAACATTTTGCGGACAGCATTTTACCGGAAAAGCTTATAAAGAAAGATGCGAGCGTGATTGACGTCGGTACGGGTGCAGGTTTCCCCGGTATACCGCTTAGTATCGCCAGGCCTGATCTTAAGCTTACGCTCATGGATGCGCTCCAAAAACGCATCACATTCCTTGAGGCGGTATGCAAAGAGCTTGGCCTTACCGTCCCCTGCGTGCATGCGCGGGCGGAGGAAGCCGGGAAAAACCCCCTTTTTCGGGCGCGATTTGACGCTGCGCTTTCGCGGGCGGTAGCTTCTGCCTCACAGCTCACGGAGCTGACGGTACCCTTTCTAAAGCAAAACGGCGTCTCGCTCATGTATAAGGGCCCGCAGGCCGAGGAAGAGTTGAAGGCGGCTGAAAATGCGCTTCATAAGCTTAGGTCATGCGGGAAAATCGTTGCATTCGATGCCGAATGGGGACAGCGCCGTGTGATTATGGTCGAGAAAAATGCGCCTACGCCGGACATGTATCCGAGGGCAAGCGGTATCATGAAGAAAAAACCTTTATAAAGGTAATAGCGTCGTTATCCACATGTGGCAGGAAGCCCCCACCCTACACGATGGCTTCATCAATCTTTTGCGAAATATCTCTTCTTTTGCCGAAACCGCGCCGCTTTTGCGGCGGTTAGAGGAAATATATAGAATCACAGCGAAACAATCATCAAGGAGGCTATATCCATGCCGGTGTTTGATTTTTTAAGGGAGAGCAAAAAGCCCGAGCCCGAAAAGAGGCTTGAGGAAATCGACGTAACAAAGATACTGCCAAATCCCAACCAGCCGCGCGCCACATTTGCAGAGGAAAGCATTCAGGAACTTGCGGAATCCATCGCGCAGGTGGGGCTTATTCAGCCGCTCGTTGTACGTCCCGTCCAGTCGGGGTTTGAGCTTGTGGCCGGCGAACGCAGATTGCGCGCGGTAAAAAGCCTCGGCATGAATACGGTGATGTGCATCGTGCAAAACGACGTAGTGGACGAGACATCCGCCATGATGGCGCTTATTGAAAACCTTCAGCGCGAGGAGCTTAACTATCTCGAGGAAGCCGTGTGCTACAGCCAGCTTCTTACAAACTTCCATCTTACGCAGGAGGAGCTTGCCAAAAAGCTCGGCAAAAGCCAATCATCCATCGCCAACAAGCTGCGCGTTTTGAAGCTGCCTCCCGCCGTTAAGACCGCCATGACCGAGGCAGGCTTGAGCGAGCGCCACGCGAGGGCGTTGTTAAGCCTTCGCGAGGAGAAGCATCAGCTCGATGCCGTGAAGAAAATAAACGATAAGGGTCTTAGCGTTAAGGAGACAGAGTTGTATGTGGAAAAGACACTTAACCGCCTCTACGACGAAAAACGCGACGGTGCAAAGCCCCGCCCCATCATGATACGGCTTGTAAAGGATTACAGGCTCTTTATGAATACTGTGAACGCTGCGGTGAACCAACTCCGCGAGGCAGGCATGGCGGTGGAAGTGGAGCAAAACGACCGTCCTGACGGCGTGGATATCCAAATTAAGGTGACGAGAAAACAACAATAAATATTGCAATAAAGACGCGGTGTGATTTTAATCATGCTGCGTCTTTTGTCTTCCTGCTAGGCCGCAGCCCATAAGCAGCATCAGTAGCGGTGAAAATACGTAAAGATAGCGCGCGCGGCACTCGAACAGAAGCAAAAACAAACCCACGCCAAGAAGCGCGAGCATTGCGACGCAGGTGGTCAGGCGCGGTTTCGCGCTTTTTTGCGTACATCCCAACATGCAAAAAAGGAGAAACAGCCACGCAGCCTGCTGCGTTGTGGCGAGAACGGCGTGCTCAGGCGTATAGTTATAAAAGAACTTTCTTAAATGCACGGCAGCGGCCGTTTTTGGTTTTGGCACATCCATATAAAAATTGCCCTCCAGCCCCCACGCAAAGGTGCCGTCGTTGAAATTGTACAGAATCATTTTCATAAAAAGCGTCAAAAGCCCGCGTTCAGAAAGCCTCGTCTTAATAACGGTAATATTCGCCGCTTGCCTCGATTTCACATCAGGAAACGAAGAGGAAAACGCGACATCTGTATCCAAATACACACCGTTTCTCTCGCGATTGAGCCCCATCATAAGAAAGTGTGTAAATGGCATGCGAAGCTCTGCTGCAAGCCCCGTCTTGTTTTCGAATTTAAGCGCATATCTTAGGGAAAAAGCAAAAAGAACCGCCAGCCCCGCCGTTAGTACATTTGCAGCAAGATGCTTTGCGATGGGTTTATTTTGCAACACCCGCACAAGCGCAGCAAGAGCGAAAGCAACAAAGACAATCAAAACGGTGGGTTTAAGAAAAGAGCCGAAAAAAAGGAATAAGGTTATAAGAAAGCTTTTTAGAGGCCTTCTTTTTAAATAGCAGGAAAAAAATACCGCAGCAGCAGGAAAAACCATAGCGAGTGCATCGGTATAGGGTACAACGATCCATGGAGACAGCGCAATCAAAAACGCACCCAGAAGCATCGCAACTACGGCAGCAAAACGATTGTGCGTAATGTTGAAAACACAAAGCGATGCCATAAAGACAGAGAGGTTAACAAAAAGGCTCGTCGCTGCGAGAACGGTTATATACGGCTCGAGCGGTGTCAATACAGTGCCTAGGCGAAAAAGCCAGACGAGCAGGTAGACGGCTGTTAGGTTGTTTGGGTACATGCCGAAATACCAAGGGTCAACACCGTCTACAGCGTAAAATGCTACATTCCTCGCATTGCTTATAAGCATGCCGAAATCCCACCCGCCATAAAAATAGATGTTTTTTGCTATAAAAAGCTGCAATGTGTACAGCACGGTGAAAAATGCTCCCGCAAACAGGTAAAAGCGCAGCGTCTGCCTTCCCCGCACCGGGTCCAAAAAGCTTCTTTTTGCGATCCGCCGCGCAAAATAAGCACATAAAAGAGCTAGCGGGAGCACAACTAAAGAAAGGACTGTGTTCGGCAGCAAGACCTCATTTTTAGAAGCATAGTAAAATTCATGTTTATCGACAATCAAGAGAAGCAAGAGCACGGCTGCGAAAAAAAAGCCAAAGCAGAACTTCAGGATAGACGGCGCATTTTTTACAAGCATTGTAAGCGTTTTTCTCATAGTGTTAACCCCCTACCTAGTATGCCGCCGTTTGTCTCAAATCTTTACTTTATCCCATAATCCGTCTATAATATGGATAAATGGAGAAGCTAGGCGAAAAGGACGAAAAAAGCGGCATGCTCAATACGGTCAACGCGGCGTTTCACGGGATAAACCCGCGCAACCCCGCGCTTTTAAGTCCCACCGTTCTTGCATACATCGGCGATACCGTATTTGACCTTTTCGTACGCACCTATTATTTAGAGGCCACCGACCAAACGGCGCACGGGCTCCATGTGAGCTGCGCATCGAAGGTGTGTGCCAAGGCACAGGCGGAAGCATTTTTTAAGGTTGAACCGCATTTAAACGAGCAGGAACTTGCTGTTTACAAGCGCGGACGCAACGCGCACTTGGGCGCCGTGCCCAAAAACGCCAAGATAGCCGATTACCGCACGGCGACAGGGTTAGAGGCGCTATTGGGGTATCTTTATTTATCCAATCAAGAAGAACGACTTGCGAAGATCGTCCGCATGGCACTTTTTGCACCCGAAACGAACGAAAGCGAGCGGTGACGGTCGAGCGGCCGACACGAAAGAAAGAGGTCAAATATGCCGGAAAACAATAACCGGGGTGGCGGGAAGCCCCCTTATCGGCCGCAGGGTGGAAATGACGCGAAAAAGCCCGGCTATGGCGACAAAAAGCCGTATGGGGATAAGAAGCCCTATGGCGGAGGAAAGCCATATGGCGATAAAAAGCCCTATGGGGACAAAAAACCGTATGGTGATAAGAAACCCTACGGGGATAAGCCCTACGGCGATAAGAAGCCATACGGTGACAAGAAGCCCTACGGGGATAAACCTTACGGCGACAGGAAGCCCTATGGTGATAAGAAGCCATACGGCGACAAGCCCTATGGGGAAAGAAAGCCGTATGGGGACAGGCCCTATGGTGAAAGCGCAGATAAACGGACTTACGGCGAAAGAAAACCCTACGGCGAAAAATTCTATGATAAGCCGTATGGGGATAAGAAGCCTTACGGTGAGAAGAAGCCTTACGGTGACAAACCCTACGGTGAGAAGAAGCCTTACGGTGACAAGCCCTACGGTGAGAAGAAGCCTTACGGCGACAGGCCCTATGGGGAGAAAAAGCCCTACGGCGATAGGCCGTATGGCGAGAAGAAACCATACGGTGACAAGCCCTACGGTGAGAAGAAACCTTACGGGGATAGGCCGTACGGTGAGAAAAAACCTTATGGCGATAAACCCTATGGTGAGAAGAAGCCCTACGGGGATAAACCTTACGGCGAAAGGAAGCCTTACGGGGATAGGCCTTACGGCAATAGACCGTACAGTCCCACACCCTACGGAAGGAAGCCTTATGGCGGCGATAAGCCCTACGAGAGCAAAAAACCGTATGCACCTATCGTGGATGATGCGGAGCTTCATGAAGATGAAGCGCTTGTTACGGACAAAAAGCAGCGCTACGAGCTAAAGTACGACGCTATGGCGCCTGCAAGTGCCGGTGCCGTCGAGAAGGCGAAAAACGTGCCGGAGGACGAGCTCCCCTATCTCGTGATGGGCCGAAATGCCGTCCGTGAAGCGCTCAAAAGCGGCAGAAGCATCGATCGCATCCTCGTTGTAAAGGAGCTTGACGGTTCCTTGCGTGAGATTGTAAACCTTGCACGGGACAATAACGTGCAGCTGCGCGAGGTGGACCGCAGCAAGCTCGATGAGCTTTGCATGCCTTTCGGTCATGGTACAAAGACCGGTAACCATCAGGGTATCGTGGCCATGGTACCGGGCGTTCAGTACTGCGAGATTGCCGATATACTCGAGGCAGCCAAGGCGAAAAACGAAAAGCCATTCATCATTTTGCTCGACGGTATCGAAGACCCGCATAACTTAGGCTCTATTATACGAAGTGCAGAATGTGCCGGCGCACATGGCGTGGTTATACCGAAAAGGCGTACGGCTACCGTTACCGCCGCTGCCAGCAAAGCGAGCGCGGGTGCTGTGGAGTACATAAAGGTCGCGCGTGTAGCGAACATTGCAAACACCATTGCGGAGCTCAAAAAAGAGGGCATTTGGATTGCCGGTGCGGATGTAAGCGGCACACCAATGACCGAGGCAAAGCTTGAAGGTGCAATTGCATTAGTCATCGGTTCGGAGGGCGAAGGCCTTTCAAGGATCGTGCGCGAAGCCTGCGATTTTACGGTAAACATACCGCTTCATGGCAACATCGAGTCGCTTAACGCGTCGGTCGCAGCAGCGATTCTCATGTTTGAAAAGAAGCGTCAGGACAATTCTAAGTAAATTTACACAAAGTACGGGCGGCGAAGCCTATACGGCAGCGCCGCCTTTTTCAAAAAAACAGCGGAGACAAAATGGAAAGCGAAGCATTTCAAAATTTAACGGATGAACAGCTTGTGGTGCGCTCGCATGAGGGCGACCGCGAAGCGGACGAGGTGCTGTACGACCGATACAAAAACATCGTACGCATAAAAGCGCGACCGTATTTTCTGATTGGTGCAGACCGTGAGGACCTTTTGCAGGAAGGCATGATCGGTCTCTATAAGGCGATTCGGGATTACGACTCCGACTACGGTGCGGCATTTCGTTCGTTTGCGGAAATGTGCATACTCCGCCAGATCATAACGGCAATAAAATCGGCCACGCGGCAAAAACATGTACCTCTAAACTCATATGTTTCCTTATATCGTCCGCTTCGCGAGGAGGAGCCGGACAGAGCGCTCATAGACGTTTTAACAGAGCTTCGCGGAGAAAACCCCGAGGATACGTTCATCGGCAAGGAATCGCTCGAAAGCATATTCCAAACGCTCGACAACGCGCTTTCCCCTCTTGAAAAGCAAATACTCGATCTTTTTTTGGAGGGTTGCTCCTATCAAGAAATCGCGCAGGCTTTATCGCGCAACACCAAAACCGTGGATAATGCGCTTCAGCGCGTGAAACATAAACTCGAGAAGCACTTACAAAAGAGCAGATAATAACTATCCGCCTTCTACAAGTCCGTTTTTTACAGCAAATGCGTACGCACCGATACCCACCGCTACCGAAAGGTTAAGAGAATCGACAAGTGCAGACTGCGGGATGCGCACGGCTTTGCCGAACCGCTGAAATGCCGCCTCGTCAAGCCCGTGTGCCTCGTTGCCGAAAACGAGGCAAAAAAGGCTGTCGCTTGGGCAGCTTTCGGGGGTTAAGGCGCATTTCCCTCCAAGCAGGAACGGGTAGACGCTGTGCTTATTGTACATACCGCGGTATTGAGAAAAGCTTTCAAACAGCGTACAGCGTACCCCAAACAGCGCGCCCATGGAGGCGCGCACCGTTTTTGGGTGAAACACATCCGCCGCGGGCAGAATGATACCGACGTCAGGGATGGAGAAACCTGCCGCAATGCGCAAGATTGTTCCGAGATTGCCCATATCTGACGGGTTGACGAGAACCAAATGCGGCTTTTTTGGATCGAGAGCATCTACATAGGTTGAAAACGCTGCCGCAACGAGGCAGTTTTCTTTTTTTACTATACGTTCGATCACTTTGTCGTTTACGTGAAACGGTATCGACGCGCGCTCACAAAGCGCAATAAGTGATTGCTTATCCTCATAGGCGGAATGAATGTACACTTTAAGTGCGGCATTTGGGCGCATCTTTAAAAGCTCGATGACCGCGTAGGCACCGAGCGCGTAAGAATACCCGCAATCCTTTTTGTAGGTGCCAATAGCACCCATAGCATAGTTTCCCATTTGACAAAAGCATACAGCGTATCATGCGCCGCAGAAAATGCCGCGAATTATTTAATTTGTTTTGGACAGCAAAAACCCCATGCAATTTTGCACGGGGTTTACTCAAAATTTGGGATTGTTACAAGCCCCCTCTCAAATAGTGCCGTATCAGCACTTCATGCATCAGCGTGAGTATACGATTTTTTGTACTGTATCGGGGGAGAGCCCAAACCGGTCGGAAAGCTCGAAAAGCTTTGCTCCGGCGGCATGCTCATTGCGCATCTGCTCGTTTCGAGCTTTAAGTTCCTGTCTTGTTCCCGTAGCGTCACCCCATGCTTTGCGAGAACCTGTCTTTTGGGGCACGTACAGCATACAGCCTTCCACATGCAGTAAAAGCTCGTCTACAAGGCGTGCGGGAAGTACATCGTTCGCATTTGCGTATTTCATTCCAATCGCTCCTTAAAGCATATTTTCCTGTGCTTTAGGTGCAAAGCCTGCGCTTATCGGAATGAAGACCGACGATTTATTCTAGGAAACGTTATTTGCTCCATGCAAAGCATCGTCGATGCTCATTGTGCGGGCTTGGCATGGAGCTTATCAAGGACGGCGGTGTAACAAAAGTCAATCAAGAAACGTCACTCCTTTCGTTCCCTTACATTACCGGTGCGGGCGTTTTATACGCACTGCAGCGCTTTCGGGGACGGTTAAAAGTATAAAAAAAGCATAGCATACTTCCCTGTAGCTGTCATTAAAATCCGGTTAAACGACATATTACTGCATGACGGTACTCGCCTTTCTTCTTATATTAATAAACGCTTGAATGTATCTCGTAAAAATGGTATAATCTATACAAAGAAAAGCGCTTACGGCGGGCGCTCTTTTTTGAGAGTCCGCGGAAAAAGGCAACATGCTCATTAACCGCCTTAAACTCAACGATTACCGCAACTACGAGACGCTTGATTTTAATCCTGCGCCGGGCCTCAACGTGATTGCAGGGGAAAACGCGCAGGGTAAAACCAACGCTCTGGAAGCGGTTTTTTTATGCGCATTTGGAAAATCGCACCGCGCCAACACGCGCGACGCTGCTCTTGTTCGGCGCGGCATGCCCGGCGGCTATGTGGGTATTACACTTCAAAATACGGTTGGCACGCATACAATCGAAATAAAGCTCCGCACAGATGAAGCAAGAAAAACGCTTGTGGATGGTCAGCCAATCAAGCGTATGGGTGAGCTTATGGGTACGCTCAACGCTGTGCTTTTCTCGCCGGAGGATCTTTGCCTTGTTAAGGGAACTCCTCAAGACCGCAGGCGCTTTATGGATATGGAGCTAAGCCAAATGTATCCCACGTACTTTTACAGGCTCCAGCAGTACAACCACGCCCTTAAACAGCGAAATGCGCTATTAAAGGAAAGCCCCCTTGCCGT